>QMSL01000118.1 GCA_003649665.1 Thermoprotei archaeon
CAATCATATGATAAGTCTCCTTAGTTAAAGCAGCATGAATAGAAACAACATCAGACTCTCTAAGAAGAGTATCAAGATCAACAACCCTACAACCAAAACCACGAACAACATCAACAGGAACATATGGATCGTATACTAGAACATTCATGCCTAATGCTTTTGCTATCTCTGCAACTTTTCTCCCTATAAATCCAAACCCTATAATGCCTAATGTCTTTCCTGAAAGTTCTATCCCTATGAGCTTGCTCCTTATCTTCCATCCCTTCGTCCTTACCTCTTCATTTGCTATTGTTATATTCTTAGTTAATGTTAGTATAAGTCCTATCGTATGTTCTGCGACAGATTGTGAATTTGCGTGCTTAGTATAAGTAACGAGTATACCTGCTTTAGTTGCAGCCTTAAGATCTATGTTGTCTAAACCAACTCCACGTTTCGCTATCATCTTCAGCTTAGGCACTCTCTTCATAACTTCTTCATCTATTCTCCCACTAGCGCCAAGGACTACTATATCAGCATCTCCTATGGCTTCTGCCATTTTTTCAGGCGTTATATCCTTAGGGATCTTGCCTCTCGTAACCTCAGCTACCTCTCTTATCATTTCAATTGCCTTTGGTACGTGAAGCCCGTAGGTTCCTGAGAGTATTACTACTTTCCACTTAGCCATATTCCTCACCTACGATAGGTAACATATCTGGAGCATTCTTAATAATAACTATCTTGCTTGAAGTTCCATGTTCCTTAATAGCTTCCTCTAATGCCTCCTCACAGCTTTTCACGTATATAAACCCCACCTTCTCAACAGTCTTCCTAGCCATATCGCTTACCAAGTAACACTTTGCTTTCTTTTTTATTATTTCACCCACATGAGCAATGTGCGCAGCCGCTATTAAATCATTAATTTCTCCTTCGTCTAACATTCTCTTGACTTCCTCGTACGTATGGTAACCATGTATTTCAACTTCAGGGTGCTCTCTTGAAATACCCTCTGTACATTTAGCTAACAATATTATACTTCCACTTTTCTTGACCGCAACTGCTGCACTATAAAGTGCTTTTGCCGCTTGCCACATATCGATGTCCTTTGGTGGAGGACATTCCGCTATGACGATATCAGCTCTTTCTTTAAGATTAACACCATACACTTCTCTTGCTACATCTGCCCCTCTCTCATATACCTCTTTATGATTCCCAAAGAAAGCTCTCGCCACCTTACTTCCCCTCATAATTACATTTATTACGGCTCTTAGTCTGCTTACATCAGCTACGTAATCCATCTCCTCTCTCACTTTGTTCCTCACTATACCTAGAATTTCCTCAACTGGAATCATTGCACTTAACCAATGAGTATGACCCGTAGTCTCAGCACCTGAAATTCCTGGTTGAATTATCTTAGAACCTCCACTATATCCTGACACTCTATGAGGTACTATCATACCAATCCCAATCAATATCTCGTATTTTAGAATCTTCTTATTTAAGTATATAGGGATATCACGGGGGCTTCTTCCAAGATATATCATTTCATCATGCTTCCAGTCATGAAATAGGAGTTCGTGTTCATCAGCAATATCACCAACTTTATTGTATATCTCCTCCTTAGAAGGTAATCTATGGGTTCCAAGTGCCATCATTATATCTATGTCCTTTCTTTTAATGCCTAATCTCATCAACTCCTTTATCATTATTGGTAATATTTTTGACGTAGGAGTTTCTCGGGTATAATCATCAATTATCACTAAAACCCTTCTCTTACTTCTTACGATTGATGCGAGATCAAGACCATTAATGGGATTTCTTAATGCGCTTTTTATAGCAGTATCGACATCTTCGCCTTTTACTTTCCTCGGCTCTAAAACCGCGAGTATATTCCTATTAGGAATCTCCACTTCTACGCTCTCATAACCATAATGAAGTTTAATGCGCATTGTGTCCTGACCGAGAGAATTTAGGTCGTATCAGCTTAAATATTTATCAGCTATAAAGTGTATATCTCTCAAGGGAAGCAGCATGGCTAGAGACATATACGGGGTTATAACTGCTCTCTTAACTCCCTTCACAAAAGATGGTAATATCGATGAGGAGTCGTTAAGGGAACTAATTAGATTTCAAATAGAGCACGAGGTAAATGCATTCTTCCCATGTGGTACTGCTGGTGAGGGTATGCTCATGCCTCCTGAATTACGTAAGAAGGTAACTGAAATAGTAGTTGATGAAGTGAATGGAAAAGTTCCCGTGATAGTTCATGTAGGAACTTCTGATACCGAGACTACTGTAGAGTTAGCAAAACATGCTGAAGATTGTGGTGCTGATGCAGTCTCAGCTATAACTCCCTATTATTATAAGCACGATGTTAAGAGTTTAATCCTACACTATCGAGAGATAAGTGAGAGTGTTGACATACCCGTCTATGTGTACAATAATCCAGGGAGAACAGGAATAAACGTCACACCTGAAGTACTGGGTAGATTAGTTGATGAGGCCAATATAAAGGGTATAAAGGATAGTAGCAAAGACTTAATACAATTTGCGGATTACGTCTTAATGTTTAATGACAGGATAAACCTCATAATAGGTAGTGACGCACTCTTCCTTCCAGCTCTAGTAATTGGTGCAAAGGGCCTAGTATCTGCTCTCTCTAACGTATTCCCTGAAGTAGTTGTAAATGTGTATAAAGCCATTGTAAACGGGAATTTAGAAGAAGCGAGAAAAGCCTTCTTCTTAATGCTTAAAATAAGGAATGTGTTAAAGGAAGGACCATATCTAGCTGCATATAAGGAGGCTTTGAACTTAAGGGGAATAAAGTTCGAGGGCTTTAGAAAACCACTAAGGCCTTTGAACGAAAAGGAGCGCAACCTATTAAGAGATAAATTAAAGTCCTTAGTTCCCGATCTACTTTAGAAGATTATCTGAGGTTACCTACGTGACGTCCAGAAGCACTCATCTAAGGACAAGCGTTGCAAAAACCATCTTAATATCCACTAGTGGAGCACTTAGTCCTGGCCCTCTCTCCATGAGCGCTGTAGCACTTGGCGCAATTCTCGGTCCGCTTGCTGGATTAATGATTGCTCTTGGTCATATGTTATTTGAAGCACCGTATGTCTTTGTCTTAATGAGGTTCTCAAAGAAGATAAATTCAATTATTAAAAGAAGGGAAAAACCTTTAATAACCATCACTACTGCCTTCATCTTCTTTTTCTCATATCTACTAATAAAAGATGGACTTGCGTACATTATGGCAACTAGAGAAGCGCCTGGAGGATCGGAGGTCACATTCATTACCTCATCATATTCGCTTTTAGGGGCGTTGCTCGTGGGGATTATCCTTAGCGGAACAAACGCTTATTTTCTTCTCTGGTGGGTGACTGTAGGCCTTCCGATAATTCAGGACATGGCCTATTATAGTTCAGCTAGCAAATTCCTCCTAGTATACCTCAGTCACATATGGATGGACTATGCATGGCTTATTATGCTTTCAACAGGTGGTGGTATAGCTAGACTTTTTGGAATTAAGGTTTATGCTTTCCTCCTCATAGCAATATCCATTATACTAATGGTATTCGGTGTAGATCTACTGATAAGAGCTTATTTGAGGAGAAAAATATTGCCCTTCTGAGCTCCCTTATGTATAGTAAAGACCATAAGGAAGTGATGGTATCGGGAAAGCTCTTCTAGTTATATCTGCTAATTCTCCTCTTATAGGTCTGTACTCTCTTGTTGGCATAAATTTCCTATAAACCTCATTAACGTATTCTGGCTCACCGAAGATAAGCCAAGATAGCTCCTTCGGATTATTCAAGACAAACTTCTCATCCTTATAGCTTATAACGTACTTTTCATTATCGGTCTCTTCTATAGTTAACTCATATGCTCTCTCACCAACTCTCTCAACTAAGTATGGTCTAATACTTTCCAGGAACTCTGTTACATTAAGTAACCGCATGGTTCCATTGATGGCTGTACTCATCTCTGCCACCTTTATTCCCATCTTCCTTGAGAGTACTAACATCTCCTCGTCCCACCATGGTATCTTGAACCTTACAGAGCCTACATCGTGATCCATCATTATCTTTGAGAGCGCTGATAGTATTGCTAATCTTGAACCAGCATATTCAACTAATAGTCCGCTACCATTCTTTGCTATATGCAGAACTAGGTAAGCTAAGTAACTATCGTTTATCTTTACCAAGTAAGGATATCTCTCGTAAATTATACCAGATGCATGCCATGCTGAACCTGAAAGCAGTATTTTAAAGTGCTCTAAGGGCCTAATATACCTTACACCTTCTCCTTCGTAAATTCTAATGTACTCCTGAACTTTATCTCCCTTATCAAGTTCTACATCTACATTTACGAAGCTTCTCTCCTTGATTTTGTCTCTTTCCGCCACGGCCTCATAACAATATCCTGCAATCGCACACCCTGCCCTATCATATAATGTCCTTATGCCAGAGATCATGACCACATGAACTCCATCCCTTCTCATCTTCTCAAGTGCATCCTTAACTAAACGTGTTGCAAATCCCCTTCC
>QMSL01000119.1 GCA_003649665.1 Thermoprotei archaeon
GACAGTACCTCTTTATTCAAGTTTACACGAATACTCCTGTGGTGTACTCCATGAAGCCAGTCGATAATGAACCAGCCCTCATAATAAAAACAGACGAGGGAGATATAAATTTAGTCATAGCTGATATACATTTAGGATTCGAGGAATCGTTAGAGGAGAAGGGAGTAAACCTCCCTTCACAAACATCAAAATTAATAGCTAAAGCTATCAAGTTAATTCAGAAGAACAAGGCCAACCGTCTTATTATACTTGGAGATCTAAAACATCAAGTTCCTGGAATGAGTAAACGCGAACTTAATGAGGTAATTACTTTCTTAGAGGCCATTAAGGATATGCACACCGAAATATTATTCATCCCAGGTAATCATGATGGTGGATTACCAGATGTAATTGAGGAAATGGGACTTGCCAAGGTATGTGATTCGAGAGGAATAATGCTAAGGACAATAGGCGGGAGAGTAATAGGCTTAACACATGGTCATGCCTGGCCAAGCGATGAGGTAATTAGTAACGCTGATGTTCTTATTGTAGGACATACACATCCAGTAGTCGAGTTAGTTGATACATTAGGCTATCGCTATCTAGAGCCTGTATGGGTTAAGGTACGCGTAAACCAGGATGTGCTTAAGGATAAGTATTACGATAATGTTGATGCCGTGAAATTAAAATGCGTGATAGTTGAACCCCATTTTAATACATTCCTCTCAGGAAATATAATAAATAGGCCTGATGTAATGCGCCCTCTACTGGGTCCACTATTAGAATCTGATGCTATAATGATAGAGGAAGCCGAGATCTTCTTATTAGATGGTACGTATCTTGGCACATTAAGGAACATAAGATTATTTGCCTCTAGATCGTCATCTTTACAGGAGTGAAATTGTCATTCCATAAATAGCGTTATTAAGCCTTAAGCAATGAGGCCTTTACATGAGTCCATTCCGTATATGATAGTTAAAGTGGAATACCTTAATATTTAGCCTACCTAAATATTTTGCTTTTGGTGAACGATGAAATATGATGTTGCAATAGTCGGTGCTGGTCCAGCAGGGATCTTTACAGCACTAGAACTAACCAAGAGATCAGACCTTAAAGTAATACTCATAGATAAGGGCAATCCTCTCACAGAGAGAAAGTGTCCTGTTAGATCGGGTTATAAATGTGCTCGTTGTAAACCCTGTTCCGTCCTCTCAGGATGGGGAGGAGCTGGAGCGTTTAGCGATGGTAAATTAACACTCTCTGTTAGCGTTGGTGGTTGGCTCTCCTCAGTAATAGGTAAGAATAAGCTACATGAGTTAATTAATTACGTTGATAGCATATATCTGAAATTCGGTGCACCAAACGTACTGTATGGTACAGATGAAGAGGCTATTGCCAGCCTCGCTAGAAAGGCATCAAGGGCTAATCTAAGATTGGTACCAATGAAGGTAAGACACATGGGAACAGAAAGGGCACAGAAAGTCTCCCTACGTATGTTTAATTACTTAAAGGAAAAGGTCGATATATTACTGAGGACTGAGGTAAAGGACATAAAGATCAAGAATACAGGAATAAAACAGTTAATTCTAAATAACGGTAAACGCATAGAGGCAAGACATGTCGTACTAGCTCCAGGTCGTGCAGGAGCTCCTTGGATGAAGAGGATTACCGAGAAATTAGGTGTGCCGATAAGCAATAACCCAGTGGATCTAGGAGTTAGAGTAGAGGTTCCAGCTGTAGTAATGGAGGAATTAACGGACGTACTATACGATGTTAAGTTAGTCTACTATTCAAAGTCATTTGATGATAGGGTAAGAACGTTCTGCGTAAATCCGTATGGAGAGGTAATTACCGAGTTCTATGATGATATAATAACGGTAAATGGGCAATCATGCATAAGTAGGCGTACCGAAAATACGAACTTCGCAATATTGGTAACGATGAACTTCACTGAACCGTTTCGAGAGCCAATTGAGTATGGAAGGCACATAGCTAAACTCGCGAATATGCTTGGTGATAGTGTTTTAATCCAAAGATTAGGGGATTTGCGAAAAGGAAGGAGAAGTACTCCAGAAAGGATAAGAAGAAGCCCAATAGAACCAACTCTAAAGAACGCAACTCCTGGAGATTTGAGCTTCGTCCTCCCATATAGGATACTTACAAATATAATTGAAATGCTAGATGCTATGAATGACCTAACACCAGGTGTTGCTTCTGATTATACGCTCCTTTACGGAGTAGAGGTTAAGTTCTACTCTATAAGGGTAAGTGTAGACTCAAGGCTAAGGATGGGTGGAATACGGGGACTTTATGCAATAGGAGATGGAGCAGGCATAACAAGAGGCTTAATACAGGCATCCGCTAGTGGAGTATTAGCTGCTCACTCAATATTAACTGAGGAGGGCTATCAGGATAAGGATTTATCACTAGAGGATAAATAACATATCTGGTGTTAAAATGAAGCTCTTTAAACCATATAACATTGAAGAAGGGAAGTTCCTAGTTGAATTAGCGAGAAACGCAATAAGAGAACATTTAAGAAAGGGCATTACTATTGAGGCTAAGAGTCCCTATGAGAGATTACATAAGGATAGGTATGGAGTTTTCGTAACCCTTGAAACATTAACGCCCTCTGGAACTAGGGCGCTAAGGGGGTGTATCGGATTTCCATTTGGGCACAAGAGCGTAGCAGAGGATGTAGTGCTTGCCGCAATAGAATCAGCAACTGGAGATCCAAGATTTCCACCTCTAACTCTTAGTGAACTTTCCGATGTTGTAATAGAAGTCTCGGTACTATCCCCCATGGAGTTAATAAAGGTTGAAAAGCCAAAGGACTACCTAAACGAGATCATAGTAGGCATTCATGGTCTTTACGTAAGCTGGGGAGTCTTCAGTGGTCTTCTATTACCTCAAGTACCTGTAGATTATGGCTGGGATACCATGACCTTCATATCCGAGGCATGTATAAAGGCAGGCCTACATCCAGATGCATGGCTGGAGCCAGGAATAAAAATATACCGATTCCAAGCTCAGGTATTCCAAGAGCAGAAACCCGAGGGTCCAGTAGTAGAGAGAGATCTCCTTAAGGAGGCCATATCAAAGGGCCTCGTTAAAAGAGAGCACGTAGATAAAATACTTAAGGATAGGTAATTGGCATTATTAGTGCATTAGCCAGAATACGCCCTCCCCATGATATAGTGCGCTTACTTAGTTTAAACCTAGATCGCTAGCCCTGTCCTATCTTAACGTAAGGAACGCTACCGCCAATAATACATACGCTATGATTATCACAATAGCACCTACTAGAATTACAGTTAAACAGGCGCCAAGTAGATAGAGAAAGCCCGCGGTGCTGAATAAAGAGTTACCAGTTACGTCAGCCAATAAGTCCAGACAGCGCCTGAAAAATATCGCTGAAAGCAGGTAGAACACAAATACCACTACAGCACATATTATGATTTGTGCAAACATTCCCAGAATACCTGACCTCAGGAATGCAGTTAACACTACTGAACCCAATGTTATCCCGAAGATAATTATCGCTACCACTCCAAACATCAATGCCTTCAATGCGTTCTGGAAGATCTCGTCCTTCCCATAGTACTCAGAGAAGTCCTTGAACACTATCAATAGTAAAACTATCCCTATCACGCCTAAAGCCCAATGCATGGATGATAACGCTACAAGTACTGCACCAATACCCCCTAAGATCTTAGCGAGATTAATATCTACTCCAGCCTTACTCATGATCTCCAGCCTTAAACTATTACTGGAAACGCCTTTTATTAATTACCATTAAAGGGCATTAGGAGTATATGTAAGGACACAGGGGCACCCTCAAACATATTCCAAAATGACTCCATGTAATTTCCCTCGCTTTTAAGATCTCTTTAGTAGAACCGAGTGTACACGTTAAAAATTATTACTCCCTTAAGCCTAAGGCCCGGAAACCTATAATATGACGTGGATGATATTCTTATCGGTGGCTGAAGTCACATGAAGCTTAGGCTAAACTGTGTGATATGTATAGCTAAGCAAGCGCTTGAGGCTGCCAGGCTAGCGACAAACGACCCGAAGGTACAGGAGGAAGTGTTACGTAGCGTGTTGCGCCGCTTAACTAAGATGGAGTGGGTCGGTACCCCACTGCAGCTCGTTAGGGCGTCAAGGGTTACTGAATTAATCGAGAAATTAACGGGTATTGACGACCCATATAAGGATCTCAAGAAAGCAAGCAACGATGAGGCGCTGGCAATAGCGGATGAAGTCAAATCCCTAATAGCTTCGCATGAGGATTCATTAAGAGCTGCCGTTAAGGTGGCTATAGCAGGAAACATAATCGATTTCGTCTCTGTCAAGGCATACGACCTAAGAGCAACAATCGTGAAGCTCCTAAAGCAGAAGCCAGCTATAGATGACTATAGCAGGTTAAGGGAAGAGGTACTGAATGCAGAAACCCTTCTGTACTTTGCCGACAACGCAGGGGAGATAGTCTTTGATAAGCTCTTAATAGAGGAGATGATCAGAGTA
>QMSL01000120.1 GCA_003649665.1 Thermoprotei archaeon
AGAATTACACCGCCTACATCACTCTTATGGATTATATCTGGAGAAACCACTTTCAATACAACAGGATAGCCTAGCTCATGTGCCGCCTTTATCGCACTCTCAAGATCATTTACTACCATAAATCTAGGCACAGAAATACTGTAATGTACACAAAGACTCTTGGCCTCAGGTTCCAATAAGAACTTCCTACCATCCTTGAGTGCTTTTTCTATTATTTGTTTAGGATCCTGCACTCTTACCCTTATAGAAATATTGAGAAACCTGCACGTTAAACCTTTCGTTGGCTTTCAAAGTATACCTTTTTATAACTATTGATTAATGCTATTAATAATGAACAGTAGAGAAGGGTGATATCTCTGGCGAGACCTATATTGAATCTGAAGGATGTAATAATGGGTCTTAGCGGTGAACGTGCATTCCTATATCTAGCTAAGGCTAATGAGTTAGAAAGGAAAAAGAAGGTAAAGATAATTTCGTTTGGCCTTGGACAGCCCGATATAGTGACGTTTAAACATATACGGGAAGCCGCCAAGAGGGCTTTAGATGAAGGATTTACAGGGTATACTGAGACATGGGGCATTCCCGAACTAAGGCAGAGCATTGCAGAATACCTTAATGAAAGATACGATGCTGGTGTTAAGGCGGGGGAAGTCATCGTAACTACCGGAGCTAAAACAGCCATCTTCCTGGCTATAGCTAGCTATATAAGCCCTGGCGATGAGGTAATAATCCCTGAACCCACGTATCCTGCATATGCAGAGGTAACTAAGCTCTTTGGGGGAAAGCCAGTGTACTTTCCTCTAGATTTCAATCCTGAAGAGGGCTTTAGAATAGACGTTAGGAGGCTTGAGGAGTTAATAACTGAGAGGACCAAGATGATAGTGTTAAACAATCCACATAATCCAACGGGAGCGGTATTTAGACCAGAGGAAGTCGAGAAGATAGCTGAAATAGCAAAGGATAAAGGAATTCTACTTCTATCTGATGAAGTCTATGATAATTTCGTATATGGTGAGGTCAAATTCCGTAGTGTTCTAGAGGATCCTGACTGGCGGGATTACGTATTGTACGTAAATGGATTAAGTAAGACATTCTCCATGACTGGGTGGCGTTTAGGCTATCTCGTGGCATCTGAGGAAGTCGTGAATAGGATAGCAACGCTAGCTACTAATGTATATAGCTGTCCAGTAAGCTTTGCGCAAAAGGGAGCTGTAGCAGCTTTCAGGGAAGGCAGATGGGATCTAGTAAGAAATATGGTTTCCCTTTTCCGAAAGCGTCGTGATAGAATGTACGATCTACTCAAGGATATATATGGCTTTGAGGTCTGGAAGAGTGCGGGAGCATTCTATATGTTCCCCAGGATAAAGAAGCTTCTTGATGAGTTAGAAATGGATGTTGAAGAATTCGTAGAAGTGCTTCTGACCAGATATAACGTACTAATCCTACCTGGAACTGCCTTCTCTGAGACCGATGTAGGAAAGAAATACGTAAGGTTTAGCTTCTGTACCAATATAGAGGCGATAGAGGAGGGTATTAAAAGGATAAAGCAGGCCGTAGAAGACCTACTAAGTGAGGAGCGGAGGAAGTAACGTAATGAGAGAGCGTATTCCGACAGCACTTACGATAGCCGGAAGTGATTCTGGAGGATGCGCGGGCATAGTCGCTGATATAAAGACGTTCGCGGCATTAGGAGTACATGGAATGGTAGCTATAACCGCCATTACTGCTCAAAACACATACTCTATCGAGGCTATACTTGACGTTCCTGCGGATATAGTTGTAAAACAAATAGAAGTTGTAGTCGAGGATATGGGTGTTGACGCTGCAAAAACTGGAATGTTAAGCAATGCCGAGATAGTACATGCTGTAGCTAAGGTTATAGAACAATATAATATTCCATTAGTAGTGGATCCCGTTATCGAGTCGAAAAGCGGTGTTAAATTACTTAAACCTAACGGAATTAAAACTCTGAAAAAAGAATTACTCCCCATTGCCACGCTTGTAACGCCTAACAAAATGGAAGCTGAGTTGTTAACTGGAATTAAAATAAGGGATCTAAACGATGCTAGAAAGGCAGCTAAGTATATAGTTGAGGAATTAGGAGCTAAAGCGGCTTTAGTAAAGGGCGGTCATATAGCTGGAGATTATGCTATAGACGTGTTATATTGTAATGGGAATTTTAGAGAATATCGTGCATTAAGGTTAAAGGAAGGGTATACACATGGTGCCGGTTGTAGCTTTTCAGCTGCTATAACCGCGGAACTTGCTAAGGGAAAGGCATTAGATGATGCGATTAAGGTAGCAAAGGAATTCATAACGAAGGCTATAGCTTATGGTTATGAGATTGGCATGGGATTTAATCCCGTAAACCCTATTGCATGGCTTGAAATCCCAGCTCAGAAATACTTAGTAATTCATAACTTAGAAAGAGCCATAAAGCTCATAGAGGATAACGGAAAGGTATTTGCTAGATTTATTCCTGAAGTTCAGACGAATATCGTTATGGCCCTTCCTAAGCCATATGCACGTGGCATATGTGATGTAGCTGGCGTACTTGGAAGAATAGTTAGAGTAGGGGATACAGTAAAGGCTGCTGGCCCTATTGCCTTTGGCGCTTCATCTCATGTCGCAAGAGCTGTGCTGAAAATTATGGAATATGATAAGAATATAAGAGCTGCCATGAACTTAAGGTACGACGAACGATTATTAGAGGCAGCCAAAAGAGAAGGTCTTATCGTATCTTACTATGATAGAAGGGAAGAACCTCCTGAAATAAAAAAGAAAGAAGGCGCTACAATACCTTGGGGAATTGAACAGGCAGTTAAGAGAGCTGGTACTACCCCAGATATAATATACCACTTAGGTGACTGGGGAAAAGAACCCATGATTACTATATTCGGTAAGGATGCTGTTGAAGTAGTAAAAAAAGCCCTTAAGCTAATCAGTGCTATAGAAGCGTAGCACATTTAAATTACATTACAAATACTAAAACTCAGATGATGAGAAGGAGGTGGGGTGAGGAAGTCGATGAACGATCCTTTAAGTGCTGATAGCTCCCTCTATTAATGACTCTCCCTGGGGACTCTAGTTATCAATATAATCATCAATAACTATGAGTTTGTCGTTTGTTGTATTTCACAGAAGATCTATGATATTATTGCATAAGGAAGGGCCTTCGTTATCTTTATATAACTTCGTCTAATTAATGAGGAACGATGGAGAACTCTGAAATAACATTCAATGAACATGGTTTTATCATTAGTGGAAAGCACCTTCTGTTAATTAGTGGTGAGATGCACTACATGAGGATACCTCCTGAATTATATCATGATAGAATGGTTAAGCTTAAAGTAGCAGGTCTGAATGCTGTAGCTACATATGTGGCTTGGAACTATCATGAGCCAAGGGAAGGTGTATGGAATGAAGAAGCCCAAAGGAAATTAATTTCATTCATTGAGACTGCAAAGAAGTTAGGTCTCTTCGTAATATTAAGAATAGGGCCTTATATATGCTCGGAGTGGGATGGAGGAGGATTCCCGGGGTGGGTTTTAGCTCGTTGTTATCCACGAAGGCCTGATGATAGCGAATATCTTAAGCTAACTAAGGAATGGTACTCGAGGATAATTAAGCTGATTAAAGGATTCATGTTTCCTAATGGCCCAGTAATAGCGTTGCAAGTAGAGAATGAGTACTGGTGGGGAGACAGAGAGTACATATTGGCTCTGTACAATATGTTAAAGGACTTGGGCGTAAAAATCCCCATAATTACAAATGAGAATATAGCATGTCGCAATACTGGAGTCATAGACTCCATAGACCTCTATCCTGATCCCTGGGACTTTAAAACTCCATTAGAGAGGTTAGAGGAATTAAAGAAGGATGAAAAGGGAAAGCCCTGCATTGTGATGGAACTAGGGGGAGGGTGGTTCACAAGTAGATTTGGAAGATTACCAACAGATCGTGGGAGCTTTCCTCCAGAATGGACTGAGAGGTTGTTAAAGATCTTAGTGGCTAAGGGCGCATCAATAATTAACATATATATGTTTCATGGAGGCACAAATCCAGTAGGCTATACTGGGAAGGGTATAATAACTAGCTATGATTATGAAGCTGCTATAAGGGAATGGGGAGGTCTTTCTCAAAGGTATTACAAAATTAAAAGAGCGCTAAATGTAATTAGGACGTTTGAAAGAACCCTTCTCCTTGGCAAAAGAGAGGATATCAATATCACGGATGAGGAAGTTAAGGCTACTTTAATTTCCGATAATGAAAATAAACTCCTTTTGATATGGAATACATCAGCTCATAGGAAAGCCATATTGATAGATGTAGGGAGTATAGTACTCGAGCCTTATGATGTACGCCTAATACCTTATGACGTCAGTATAGGTAATATA
Source organism: Thermoprotei archaeon (assembly GCA_003649665.1). Taxonomy (GTDB): domain Archaea; phylum Thermoproteota; class Thermoprotei; order QMSL01; family B3-G16; genus B3-G16. Next base: position 4,398 of record QMSL01000120.1, read on the forward strand.
AGACTAAAATCGAACTGTGAAGTTGTTTACAAATACAGTTCTAACGATTACGATAT
>QMSL01000121.1 GCA_003649665.1 Thermoprotei archaeon
CTATAAATAATAAATACATATTTGAAGAATTTCTCCCAGCATCTTACCTGGTCGATAACTTTATGTGTTTACTCTTTGCTACAAAATAAAATATAGATCCGATTAGTACACCCTACAGGTGATATCGCATGGCAATAATAACTATGTTCGTAGAAGATTATGACAATAACTCGGTAGCATCTCGCTTCGATAAGGCAATCTATTACATATTATCTATAATAGAGCCAAACATTGTTAGAAGCATTAAGAGCCCTCGTATAGGAGTTAAACTAAGCAAATATTTAGCTGAGTTAGGGATTGATATTACCATAATATCTGTTAGTGGAATGGAAAGAAGGGTTATTCGAGAATTATGTACTGAGATCCTTCAAGTTAATGCAAGAAATACCGTAGAGATTGTTGAGGAATTCTTTGCTGGGGATATTGATGAAGGATGTAATGGTCAAGGGTCTTAGAGCGTTGATAATAGCTGGCTCTACAAGAGCACAAAGCAATAGTTTATTACTTGCAAAGAAAGCAGCATCCCTACTTACAGATAAGGGTGTGAGAACAGAAATTATAGAGTTGAGGAAATACCATATAAGTGATTGTACTGGTTGTCGCCGTTGTATCGAAATAAATAGATGCTGTATTCACGATGATATGAGTATGAAGATAATTCCTTGTCTCCTTAAAAGCCATATTCTGATTATCTCAAGCCCAGTCTACTTTGATAATGTATCTGGTCTCGTAAAGAGATTTATGGATAGGACATGGTGTATTCGTGGGTTCTTACGTAATAAAGTATTAGGCGCTATAGTTGTTGGAAGAGGATACGGTCTAGATATGGCCATAGCGGCGATTTATAATTGGGGATTAAAACATGAAATGATAATATGCCATAGAGGAGTTAGGGCACATGCATATAATTATGGTGAGATCATGGGCGATAAGAGAGCTTTAAAGGATTTAAGTAATATGTGCTCTAGACTTTTTGAAATCTCCAACATGCTTCACAATAATACTTAGGATTGAATTTTAATGTGCACATAAACCTTTTATATTACTATTAATAACTTTATTGACTGAACGTTCAGTCAGGAGGTGTATATAATGATCCATAATGTCGAGCAAAAAGTACGGGAGAACCTACTAATATTAACTATACTGGTTCTGATAGGAGGAGTGATCGTAGGGCATGTTTTTGAAAATACGGTTAATGAATATAGAGACCATATTAAGCACGCGATCTTAATACTGGCTATTTCGACCATTTATCCATCAATGATAAAGTTGAGATTAGATAAATTAACACATAGCCTTAGGAAATGGAAAGAAATAGTACTAGGTTTAATCCTTTCACTACTAGTAGCCCCCATCATAGCAATGATGATAGCCCCAATAATTGATAATCCATTAATTCAGTTGGGCTACTTGACAGCAAACATTGTACCGGCTAGCAGCGCATCAATAGGTTATGTCCTCTTATCAGAGGGGAACATTGAACTCGCAACAGCTCTAGTCGTCCTCAGTATTGCAGGATCTATTGCTCTGGGGCCCATTTACTTAAGTCTCTACAGTAGCCAAAGACATATCTATATACCATTATCAAGGATTATATCCTCCCTTACAATGGCGCTTATTGTCCCACTAATAGCTGGGCAGGTTACCAGGTATTATTTATTGAAAAAGAGAGGTAAAGCGTTCGTAGAGAGAACTATTAGGCCATATCTATCACTTGCAACTATGACATGTATGTTACTGCTCATCTTCTTGCTAATCATGAGCAAGGCATCACTAGTATTTGATAGACCCTTTATTACACTAGATATCATCGCCGGACAAATCATAATTATGGCAATATTAATTACTTCGACATTGCTGCTCTCAAAATTCCTTAAGATACCTTACAAGGATCATGTATCATTAATCTATATAAGCATGACTAAAAACCAGAGTGCTGCTGTGATTATAGCCGCATACGCCCTAAAGGGAGCTTCCACTCTTCCTCCAGCCATTATACCTGTTATCCAGCCAGTTATCTGTATACTATATATTCATATGAGAAACTATGTTGAAAGACTTCTACAGAGCACACTTTAAAATGAGTCTAAGAGCTTAATAGTTGGCCTTGCATGTTTTTATAGTATAATTATGATAATATATTATACTAATCCATATCATATTATAAATATGACGGAGGGTATACCAGTATTGAGAACGACACGTGAAAAAATAATTGATGCAGCAAGAAAAGTATTCTCAAGAAAGGGATATCTTGGCGCAAGTCTTAAGGAAATAGCTATCGAAGCTGGGGTATCAAAAAGCCTTATCCTATGGTATTTCGGATCTAAGAAGAATCTTGCTAGAACGGTTGCTCTTCAGACGCTACCACGGCAACTTATTGAGTCATGTATTGAGAAATCCAGTGATGCAATAATTGATTGCATTGTTGATAAGTTTCTAGAAAAATACTCTTCAAGAGATATGAGAAGGCTTCTCCTATTCACTTTCGCTTATCAGGCATATGATGAGGAGATAGATAAAGAGATCTCAAGACTCTGTAGCTCCACAATTAAATTAGTCGCGCAGAAAGTATATGGTGATGCGTCGTTAGAGAATAGGGTTAAGATAAGGAGTATTATTGGCGCGCTTATATGCTATATTCTGACGCCCCATGAATGCATAGAGCCCAAAGTATATGGTGAGATAGTTAAAAAGCTCTTCAAAAATATTGGAAAAGCTCAGTCATCATAAATACCCTATTCTCCTTCAGGATATTAAGAGCATTATACATAGTCATTATAACATGAACATTGTACATGAGTACAGCGATTGCAATATAAACTAGCTAGTCGAGATCGACCTCCCTCTATAATATATCCTCACTCACTATAATCATAAGTGAAAATATAAATCCTAATAAATAAACGCGATAAAGCGATCATGTCTAATGTAGGTTGATAAGCTATAATATGCGTCTCATAAAACTTAAGTATGTAACAGATCACATTATTAATGACTAAGTTAGGGATATCTATGCCGTTTACGCCGTTGCATTTAGGCCCCGCTTTAGCTATAGGGTATATTGTCCGTAAGAGAATTCATTGGCCGACGTTCATTCTCGCTAATATAATGGTTGATATCGAGCCATTATTAGTACTTGCACTTAATATAACGAGCTATCCGCTACATGGCTATCTACACACGTTCATCTCATCCTTAGTAATGGGTTCGCTCCTAGGATACATTATGTATAAAATGGATAAGGTCTTTAGACCATTTTTCGAGAGGCTAGCATTAGTAGACAAGAGTGTTGATAACTTGAGGGATTATATAGTAGCTGGCATCACTGGTTGGGCAATTCACGTCGCTTTGGATTCCCCATTATATTCTGATATACGGCCATTGTATCCTCTACAGCATAATCCCTTATATAACTCAATATTGCAGAAGGTACCATCTCCCTTATGTTCTATACTATTACTCATAGGCATAGCAATATACATAGTTCATCTTTATAGAACATCATCAGAGCGAGTTGGAAGGCTACCTGCTAGGATGCAGACTGGACTCACATCTCTCATCCTAGGAATAATATCCTTAACATTAATATTGGCCAATCCGTTCTTCGAGATCCTCTCATTATTATTAATAGCTATTGGAATTGTACTGTTCCATATGTCATTAATGAAACTGGCTATGAAGTGGAAGAATAGGATAATGTATTCCCTTATATCTATGTTAGCATCATTATTCTTGTTTACAAGCATAATGCGTGGACTTGTTTTGACCATTTATGTGGCCTGGTTCATGGCGTTGACAGGTCTTTTTCTAATACGGAGTCCATTGAAGAGCCTGACAAGAGGAGCTAACGATAAATTGCTTAAGAATGCTGTCGATTTACTGATCGCTGGTTGGTCTTTAACGCCAATTATAGTAGGGATACCAATAGTACTAATAGTTCTAGCTGTAATGGTCGTGAAAATTCCGGTTAATGTCATCCTTCCTCATAATAACGTGAAATAATTCAAAACTCTAGCGGCCCTTAATTAAGTTGCTCCACTTGATATTAACCAAGATATTGAACGCATAATTTTTCTCATTACATATGAGGATTAATAGTAAAATTTGGGCTACTACTCATTTACTTTATACTTCTTAAGTAGATCTCGAGGATTACAGTATCTTAGTCCCTCTATATTTGAATATATTTTATCGTAGCTTACAAGCATTTCATTCTCGATTATCGCTGTCGATGCATGTAAGCTGTCGAAATACGTTAGCTCATACTTCTCCCTTATTTCCCACCCCTTTGCTATATGCTTGGGACTCGGCTTGATTATCTC
>QMSL01000122.1 GCA_003649665.1 Thermoprotei archaeon
AGGTATGAGATATTGCCTAACGGGACTAGGATATTAATTCCAGAGAAGGTCATTTACATAGGGAAAATGGGCCCTGATTTCGGGTACTTATTGAACTCACTATTTGTAGCACTAATGGTTGCGTTATTCTCTTTAATCCTCGGTGTACCTACGGCGTTTATAATGGCTAAGTACGACTTTCCCGGGAAGTCACTCTTTAGTATTCTCCTATTAGTACCTATGTTAGCAACGCCCTTTGTAAACGCATTCATAATAGGGAAAATCCTAGGCAGGAGTGGAGTTCTAAATTATATACTATTTGAAAAACTGCACATCCTACCTTATAGAATCGAAATTGCAGGTCTTCCTGCTGTAATCCTGATACAAACACTCACATTCTTCCCAATAGTTTATCTTAACGTATATGCTGCAATAATGAACATAGATCCATCCTTAGAGGAACAAGCTGAAAACCTAGGTGCTAAAGGATTTAAACTCTTTAGGACTATAACTTGGCCCCTTTCCCTTCCTGGTATTGCTGCAGGCTTAGTTTTAGTCTTTATCTTCAGTCTAGAGGACCTAGGAGCCCCAATAGGACTTAGTGGTGCCTTTGGACATGGTCTTCATCAGAAGGTGATCTCTTTCATAATATACGATGAATTCCGCAAGGCGGTTGGGGGAATAGCACAAATATATCCTACAACGTACGCACTTGCTGTCTTCTTACTCTTTATAGCTACAACCGGATTCCTATCAATTAAGAAGTACATCTCTCTTAGGACATATGCTATGATGGTAAAGGGAACTCTTCTGAACAGACGCATTAAAAGAATATCGACTATTAGAGCCTTGGCGATATATGTATTCTTAATCCCTTTAGTCATTATCTCCTCATTTCCTCAAATTGGTACAGTAATACTTGCATTAACTGATTGGGCCTTACGCATAAGACCTCCACTTCCCTCAAGGTTTACATGGGAGTATATTTCATCGCTAATTAGAGATCCTAGCGTCTTTAGAGCAATACTCAATAGTTTAACGTATTCCAGTATTGCGGTAATATTCATAATTCTCATTGGTACCAGCGCTTCATATTTAGTTGCAAGAAGTAGGATACCGGGAAGGGACATAATAGACGCACTTGTCACGATACCCATAGCTACACCCGGGATAATAATTGCCGTAGGATATCTTCTCTTCTTTGCTACATACTTCGCCGGAACACCATTAAGTCCCTTTAATAATCCTGGATTACTTTTAATCTTTACATATACCATAAGAAGGCTACCTTTTACTGCTAGAACAGTATTCGCAGGCCTTCAACAAATACATGTTACACTTGAAGAAGTCTCCTATAGCCTAGGTGCTGGAAGGGCCACGACCTTCTTCAGAATAGTTCTACCCCTTATTCAAGGCAATATAGTGGGTGGAGCTTTATTATCCTTCGTATACTCTATGGGTGAAGTAAGTACAAGTATCACCTTAAGCGCTCTTAATCCAACACAAGGTCCTATAACCTTTAAGATGAGCCAAGCCATATATGCAACTGCCGCTGTAGGTTCTGTGTGTATAGCTGCGGCATTGGGCGTACTCCTTATGATACTTCAGATTATAGCTATAAGTATATCTAATTATGTTCTTAAACAGAGAGTTGCGTTAATAGGTGTATAAAACATGGTAACTGTTAGCATTCGTGAGCTCACGAAGAAATTTGGTAAAGTGATTGCAGTTAACAATGTAACCCTAGACATAAATCATGGTGAATTCATGGTATTAGTAGGACCTAGTGGATGTGGTAAGACTACTCTCCTTAGGCTAATAGCTGGTCTTGAGGTACCAGATCATGGTAGAATATTGTTTGATGGCGAGGACGTGACTGATCTACCCCCTTACAAGAGGGATACTGGAATGGTCTTTCAGAATTACGCTTTATGGCCTCATATGACAGTATTTGAGAATATAGCTTACGGATTGAGGATAAGGAAAGTTCCGAGAAATGAAATTAAGAAGCGAGTGAAGTGGGCTCTTGAATTAGTCAAATTAGAGGGACTTGAGGACAGGTATCCACATGAGCTTAGCGGTGGCCAGCAACAAAGAGTTGCGCTTGCTAGGGCCTTAGTTGTTCAACCTAAGGTACTTCTCCTTGATGAACCATTAAGCAATTTAGATGCAAAGTTAAGGGTTGAGATGAGGGAGGAAATAAGGAGATTACAAAAGGAATTGGGCATCACTACGATATATGTGACACATGACCAGGAAGAGGCATTAACGATAGCAGATCGTATTGCTGTAATGAACATGGGTCAGATAATCCAAGTCGGTACGCCATATGAAGTATATAGGAGGCCTAGAAATCTATTTGTTGCGTCTTTCCTAGGGCGTTGTACAATCTTATGGGGTAAAGTTCTAAAAGTAAGTCGCGATTATATAACTGTCGAATCTGAGGGGCATATCTTCAAAGGTATAGTCCCGTCTAATGATATAAAAGTCCATGTCGAGGAGGGTGTGGCTTTGGTCATAAGGCCTGAGGATGTTAGTCTTGAGGGCGATGCTAGTTCATGCAATATCGTACGGGGAGTAGTTGATTGGATCTCATTTAGTGGAGATCACTTGGACGTTAAGGTTAAGATAAATAACTCTAGGATTCTCCTCACATTAGATGCGGATGCAGATATAAACGTGGGAGAAAGAATGACCATTTATATACCATATGATAGCGTGTTAATACTTCCCGCGAAGGGCGTATACGAAGTAGCGTACGCTAAAGAGCTATGATAAAGGGGCAAACCTTTTATTCAGCTCGTAATAGTGAACTCAGGGGGATTAATATGAGGAGATCGTACGTCTTATTACTATCACTTGCTATAATATTCATTGCTCTCTCCTCCATTCCCCTGCTTTCATCTCCTAAGGTAATTTACTTCGCCAAAGTAGTGAAATATCCTCTTCCCAGCATTCCTGAGCCAGTATTAAGAGGAGATTTACTTGAAGTGAGAATAGACCTTGAAGACGTCAGTGAACTTTCTGCTACCATAAAGAATCCTTACTCATCTTATGAACTAAGCTTAGATAAGGCCTTTTATGATAATAGGGCAAATTGCTTTAAAGCGCTATTCAGAATACCTGGCGATGTTGAGCCTACAATATATGATCTAATCCTAAAATTCAAGTCTAAGGGCAAACTTTACGAGATAGTGGAGCCACGAAGCGTATGGGTCTTTGATGAATGGCCAAAAGCTCTTAAATTGTTATTCTGTGGAGATACGAAGACTCCTGGAGGTGTTCAATATTTTGCAGAGTTCGTTAGGACAGTAAATCTGTTAAATCCTGATCTATTAATATTCGACGGCGACCTAGTTGAGACACCAACTATAAAGAGCGCATGGGATCTCTTCATAAAGTGGTTCTTAAGGATAAGAGTCCCTACATATATAGTCATAGGTAACCATGAATATTCGGGTGCTAGCGCTGATATCTATAAGAGGATAATGGGATATACGAACTATAGCGTAATAATAGGAGATTTCCTTTTCATAATGCTCGATACAGGTCCTGAAGGCTGGATTCCAATGGATCAACTCAAGTGGGCTGAGCGTGTCCTAAAGGAGAACTTCAATAAAGGATTCAAGGCCATGATATTTCATCATCCATTCTTTGGATATAAAGTCAAGGAAGAACGAATAGGCATTCTTACTAATATAAGCGTAGAGGATTTCGATAAACTAGTAGACCAAGGTCTTCTTTACAAGAGTTGGTATAATCACTTGGATGAGGCACGATACCTATTCAAACTAATCCTAAAGTATGACGTTAGAATGATCCTAACAGCCCATACACATACCGATATAAATACTATAGTGATAGATACTAATGGTAGAAAGCACTACTTCATAACGACTGCAGTTGTCGCCTATGATATAAGAGAGAAGGATATAAGGGGCTTTAGATACTTCTTAATATTCTCCAATGGAAGCGTTGACGAGAGAACGCTATGTTATGATGGAAAGAGTATAACTGATTATCCCACATCAATTCCTATAGATACCGGAGAGGGTATCCTACCTTACAAACTTGGCCTAATAGAGTACTACTATGCTCCCTCTAACGATGGCGAAAGGTATGCAGTATCATTTAAAGCAGTGAATGAACTTAATCAGACATTCCATGATATATATGTAGAATTCATCCTTCCAGGCGATAGGACTTTCGATGAATACAAGTGGATTCCTGAAAAGCCAAGGTGTGTAGTCCGAAAGGTGAATGATAAGCTCTACGTAAGGCTAATTAATATAACATTGCCTGCTCTATCTGAAGTCAAGTATACCGTGTATGCTGTTGAGGA
>QMSL01000123.1 GCA_003649665.1 Thermoprotei archaeon
AGATGCAAGAGCAGCTGAAAAGCCCCCAGGGCCACCGCCTACTACTACGACATCGTATTCTCTCAGTATAATCATGTCCCTCACTTCCTCATCCCCATTACGTACTTGTAATCACTTAAAAGTTTATCTGTACTTATATGCAAATGCATTGAAAATAATCAATAATGCACCTTAGCATGCCTTGTATAATTTAAACTTAACTGAGGGATAAATACTGTATCCTACCATTAACATTTTAGTAAGGAGTATGTAGATTATCAAAAACGTAATGGCGAGAAGCTATGAAATGTTAATTAGCTTTTTATACTTATTCTATTTCTATTCAATACGATGTTCTGGAGGAAGAAGGATAAAGAGATTCCTTATCCTAAGGAGGAGAAGGATGGTATAGTATATTATGTAGTCAGGATCGAGGATGTTAGACATTTAGATGGTTATAACGTTAAGCTCAAGGGGACAGTTGATGAAAAACCCACTCTAGTTTATTACGCTACCGGCTTTCCGTGGTCTATAAGTAGTAGAGTTATCGAGGAAGATCACGGTCATGAGACAACATTTAATATTTCAGGAGTACCCGTCATATTCCGAGGGATAGCGATTATTAGCAAGGGCGAGAAGGTAACAGTTTACGGAAGAGTACGTAATGGTGTAGTAGAGGCTAGAATAATAGAAACCGAGAAAGCTATATTTAAGCATGCATAATCCGAAAAAGGTATGCGCATCATGAATGAAGAGCTAGTTACATTGAGTGCATTAAAGAGCAGATCTGTCTTCGTTTTTGGCATGGGCGGCGGAGGTGATGTAATAGGAGCAGCCTTAATAGTGCAGATGCTCAAAGATCTTAACATAAGTAATTGTTACCTTGGCGCTATTGTTTGGGAACGATATGTAGTAGATCCTACTCCTGGTCCAATCCCTCTCGAAGATATGAAGAATATCGATTACATAGGTTCATGCTCCGCTATAGTGAATGGTGATGAATATGCAATACGTAGTGGAATGAAGGTTATCTTTCAAGCGGCAAGACTAGCAAGGGTTCTTAAAGAACAGGTTTATGTCATTGATATATCTAGAGGTGCTAGGGGTATAGAGAAGGGTATAATGGAGATACGTCAATTTCTCAATGTTGATGCAGTAATAGCAGTTGATGTAGGAGGGGATGTGCTTGCTAAGGGAAATGAGGAAGGCCTATGGAGTCCTTTAGCTGATTCCGTGAGCCTTGCCGGGCTTCTAAGAGCACGCGTAGACATAAAGATTCTGTCAGTACTCGGTCTAGGTGCTGATGGCGAACTCGATATAAGTTATCTTCTCAAAAGAATTGCTCTCATAGCAAAGCATAAAGGGCTTATTGGGGCAATTGGCATTAATAGAAGGGAAGCATATCTTATAGAGTTCCTTCTTAAGAAGGGTCTCATAAGTGAGACATCATCATTAATATTAAAGGCATTTAATGGAGCCTTCGGAGAATTACATATCCGAGGAGGAACTAGAAGAGTAATGGTAAATCCGTTAATGACTATTGCATGGTTTATAGACATTAATAGGGTATCCCATCTATTCCCATTGGCTCAAGCCGTTATTGACAGTAGTAGTATAGAGGAGGCAAATGAAATGCTTAAGAAATTCAAGATAGTAACGGAACTCGATATCGATAAGGAGATATATAAGGTCTCGCGGAGAACTGGGAGAATCACGCCTCATATTGTGATGAAGATACGGGAGGAACTAATGAGGAAATTTAAGATGTAGCGTGTTAAAGATGGAATAGGCATTTAATGCTAAATATACGCATTATATATTCAATGAGCCTAGACGGTAGGGATTATGAAGACAAAAGGCGGTAACTCGCTACCATCAATTTATAAATGTAAGGTATGTGGTGCTTACGTAGAACATCCCATCCATTGTGGTAGATCATGCATCCTCTTACTCAATGGTGAGAGAAGACTTAGACTCAGTAAACTGCTCTCTGCTATCCTACGCCATATACCTCATGAACTCAGTATCTCCATAGATGAGGAAGGCTGGGCAGATATTCAGGAGCTTGTATATGCAATTAAGCATAAATGGAAGAATAGACATCTCTATTCTTGGCTGAGTGAAGAACACATCCTTGCAGTAGCCATATTGGATCCGAAGGGACGCTTTGAGGTAAGAGGTCATTCCATTAGGGCGAGGTATGGTCACAGCATCAAGGTAAAAATAGATCTTCCTGAAGATGACGAAGTGAAGATACTTTATCATGGTACTCAGTTAGATAAGCTAAGCTCGATACTAAAGGAGGGAATAAAGCCCATGAGGAGGATTAAAGTTCATTTAACCAAAAGCATCGAGGAGGCAATTGAAAATGCTATGAGAAAGGGAAAGCATCCCGTTATATTGGTAATAGACGCAAACCTTTTAAGAAACATGGGCCATAAAGTGTTTAAAGCTGGAAAGAACGTATACGTAACGGATTACGTACCACCTCAGTGCATAAAGGAGGTGCGGTACATTAATTAAGAGAGAACGCTAAGCATTAAAACCAAATATCTCTAAATTAATAGAATGACGATTATGGACCCTAATGAGGAAGTTGCTGTAGTATTTGACTGTGGATCTACAAATCTTAGAGTAGCCGCTGTAGATAAATCTGGACGTATAATAGCTCAGAGAAGTCAACCTAATGCACCCACACCACAGCGAGATGGAAGGCCAGGTTGGCTTATATGGGATCTAGATGAAATCTGGAGAAAACTCTGTGAAAACTGCAAAGATGTCGTATCTAGAGTAAGGGAAGAATACCGTATAGTAGCCGCCATAGTCACAACCTGGGGTGCTGATGGTACTTTGGTTAAAAGAGATGGAAGCCTAGTTTATCCTATCATCTCATGGCAATGTCCTAGAACTAAGGAGATAGCTGAGGAAATAGCCAAAGTCATGGATCCCTGGGAAATATTCAAGATCACCGGTTATCAGATAATATCTTTTAACACACTTCTAAAACTTATGTGGCTTAGAAAGTACGTTCCAGAAGTCTTTAAAGAGGCATATACATGGCTCATGATGCCCGGACTAATAGTTCATAAGCTCACTGGTGAATTTCATATAGATCCAACTAGTGCATCTACAATGATGGCAATGGATTTAGCAAAGAGAGATTGGTCTGAGGAAATGTTGGCATTAGCTAACTTGGATCCAAGTTTCTTCCCTGAATGGAAGGAACCAGGAGACATCGTAGGCTATATTCATGATAAGGCACATGCTCAAACGGGATTGAAAAAAGATCTACCTGTAATAGTCGGCGGTCATGATACTCAATTCGCAATATTGGCTGCAGGAGCAAGCGCTAATGAACTCGTCCTATCAAGTGGTACTTGGGAGATACTATCATTAAGAATGGGAGAATATATAGTGAGCAGAAAAGCGTTCGAAGAGGGCATCATAATAGAAGCCGATGTAGAACCTGGCTTCTGGAATCCTCAGTTGCTAATGATAGCGTCAGCAGTTTTAGAATGGATTCGTGAGAGATTCTATCCTGAACTCAAGGAACGCTACTACGAGACAATGATTAAAGAAGCATTAAAGGTTCCTATAGGCTCTGGAGGCGTAATGTTTATACCAAGCTTTGTTAGTGACTCTGGGCCAACTAGAAAGTATAAAACAGGGAACAATACTCGGATTAAATCTACGTACCACTCGCGCACATATATACCGAGCTGCACTTGAAGGATTATCCTATCAATTAAGACTCGCAGTAGAGATAATGATGAAGTCATTTAACCTTAAGGTTGAGGGCATAAGGGTTGTTGGAGGAGGATCAAAGAACAAATTATGGAATCGGATAAGAGCAGATGTGTTAGGTCTTCCAGTAGAAATGACGCGTTTCAGTGAGGCAACTGTATTAGGAGCGGCACTTACTGCTTTCAAGGGAGTGGGTTTGTATAAATCATTCGATGAAGCCCTGAAGAGTATTGACTTCGGCATTCAAACCTATCATCCAAAGAGAGAGCATCATGAGAAATATGAGAAATACTATACAATGTACAAAGATGTATTGAGAGCACTAAGACCATGTTATGAAAAGTGGTGATCCTTTAGATATAGTATAAGGAGTGGTTATTACCTTTTTCTAAGAATGTTTAAAGCTATCTTAGCAGCTTTCCTTCCGGAAAGTAGCATCCCTCCGAATATGGGTCCCATCCTGGGTGCCTCAAATACAGCATTAGCAGCCATCCCTGCCACTATAAGACCAGGAACTACTTCCCTAGTGTTTTCGACCACTGCTTTTTCGCCAACCTCTGCCCACATGGGTTTCTCCAGTATCTTGCCCTTAA
>QMSL01000124.1 GCA_003649665.1 Thermoprotei archaeon
ATATGTAGCTATAAAGCCTGTGAAGATCATTAGAGAAACATCTATGAAAACATCGATATAATTCATATAGTTCACCTTATCTTAAGGAGGTATGCATACATTCGTTACTCTGGATCTGGTGCTTCAAAGATAAATAAAGGTTATGGTCAGGAGAGAGGAAGGTTTAAATACTCGGTTTCACCTCAACTAGCCCAATTGTAGTATTTCATTCCTTAAGTACTTCTAAATTGAGAGGACTAAGCAAAGATATAATAATTCTCTGAATAAAGAACAACTACTTGGTGTGTACATGGGCTTAGCTGAAGGCTATGATGCATGGATACTTACAATAGGAAATGAAATACTCATAGGTAAGGTCGTCAACACAAACCTCGCGTGGTTAGGTAGAAAGCTCACATTACTTGGATATAAAGTTAGGAGAGGGCTTATAGTACCAGATGATGTAGATGAAATTGCCTGGGCGTTTAGGACTTCGCTTGAGGCAGGAGCTAAAGTCGTAATATCGACTGGAGGGCTTGGACCTACATTCGATGATAAGACAGCAGAAGGTCTTGCTGTAGCATTAGGTGTGAAATTGGAGTTAAATGAGGAAGCATTGAGTATGGTAAAAAGGAAGTATGAAGAGAGAGGGCTTGAACTCACAGAGCATAGAATTAAAATGGCAAAGATACCTAGAGGCGCTAAGCCTATACCAAATCCAATAGGAACAGCCCCTGGCATTTATGTAATTTGGAATAATACACACATATTTGCTCTTCCAGGAGTACCTAAGGAAATGAAAGCAATGTTCGAAGAGTATGTGGAGGCAATATTAAGGAAAGTGGGGCCGAAGATTTTCTTTGTAGAGGGTAGCGTTATCTCAAGAGGAGTGCCTGAATCTACTATCGCTCCAATAGTAGACGAAGTAATGAGAAGGTGTAATAGAGTGTATATAAAGAGCCATCCTAGAACGTCAGAGGCAGGTGAATTCTTAGTAGAACTTCACGTAACAGCCTCCTCTCCTAATAGGGAGGAGGCTAAGAATGAGATAAGAAAGGCTATTGAACTGCTCGTAGAGAAGATCTCAGGGATAGGAGGAGAGGTTGAGATAAGAGAAATATCGACCTAAGGTAGGGATAGAAAGGTTTAATCATAGTACTATTGCAGTATGTATATGTGAAGAAAAGGAAGTACCTTCCGGATCCTCTTGCGAAAATCCTAGTCTCATTGTATATTCTGAGCAACGGGATAAGGCCCTCTTCATTGCAAGAGATAACTTCACACCTTAAGGAGATAGTACCAAATGAAAACATTGTTCAAAATGTTATCGAGTACCTCGTTAGGGAGAGATTGCTTCGCAAAATGGATGTAGGAAAGGAAGAGGTATATCTTACTACTGGGAGAGGCATTATAGTATTAGGGCTATGGAAACGCATATTGATAAGGCTTATGCGGATAATGAGCCTTAGAGAGTTGAACTAAGTAATAAGATTATACACGTAAGGAAGATTAACGATATGGGAATTCCCCTCTTGACTAATGCTTCATAACCATAAGCTACGGCAGCATACATTTTACTTAGCAAGCCACCGTAAATTTTTACGCTCTTGATTGTTATTACGTTGCATTCAAAGGATGATACACTACATGATTTGATAGCTTGATCTAAGCACTGAGCTGCTATTTCATAGAGGATATTATGCTCAGGCAGTTCGCCTATTGCAAAATATCCCCTAGAACTACTTAAAAAGCCGCTCACAGAATGTGTATCAGTTGTTAGAAGCTCTACTAGATCTACGTTGAAACGTTCCATAAGGAATCTCTTAAGTCTGCATCTGAACTCAGGTACCACGTTATTACCATCCACTACTACGAATACCAGTTTACGTTTACTCCTCAGGCCTTCTAAATATATAACGCTAAGACCAGCACGGCCAATCCCCAGTTCTTCCTTTATAGGTACTCTCTTAGTGACCATGGAGAACTTAACTGGCTCCCTCTTCTTAAATGAGAGCTCTCTAAGAGATTTTGAAATAAGATCGGATAGTTCGGCAAAATCAATATTCTCGCTTAAAAGCCCATTATGAGCATCTACTAAAATTACATCTTCAAATCCATAATGAACGCCAAGCTTCTTGGCAAGTTCCCAGTATTCACTAGGAATATCCTCTATCCCTTTATCGAGCGCACTAACTACCAAGATAGCAATCTTGCCAAGTGCTATTCCAATGATTTCAAAATCATGACCTCTTATCTTGACAGGATCTATTATGCCTTCATTTCTAACTAGGATTCTATTGGATCTCCTTAATGCTTTAAAGAGAGAAGAGAGTACCTTCTTAACGTCAGCAGATGATGCTAAGTTTCGCTCATGAGAAGATGCTCCATGAAGAGCTATCCCGTCGCACTTAAAATGTTCTTTTATCTCATATGATAAAACAGCAGGGAACTGACTACTACCAAGATTCCTAAAGGGACCATAATGAAATTCGGGTACTACTATAATGCCAGTAAGTTTTCCATTGTTATAAAACTTGATATAGTGAACTTGAACCTCGGCAGTTTCGCATATCTTAAAAAGTTCCTTTTCAAGGTGAGAAGAATCTCCTTCTAACCACATACGTGCAAATCCACGTCCTAGGGCTAGTAAGTCCATTTTGATTATACTGCTATAGTGACGGAGATAAGAAAGGGTGATATTGACAGCAAGGATAGGAAGGGAGAAAGTCAGGAGAAGTAATAAGAATTCATATGTAAGCTTATTATATGCATTAATGTGTAGCGTTAACCAGAACGAAGGAATTATGCTTAATCCCTCTAATATTATGTTCTTAACGAGCGATGAACCGGATATTAGCTGGACTACGAGTAATTGTAGGTAGAGAGAGGGAGAGAGGCCGAGTATTCTCGTCTTACCCATCGTTATTAAGAATGTTATTACAAATAGTGTTGCGGATAAGAAGGCAATCATCGAAATACGCACAGGGTTATATGTCTTCTTATCGTGCCATAATAGAGGTATTAAGTATGGGGAGAGGATTGTGAAAATAAGGAGAATTAGGCCTTCAATGAAATATTTCGTATGGTAAAAACTTAACATGAAACATGATATGAAATATGTGGCTATTGGGATCATGATGAGTAATACTAACCTGTAGACACTAGGTAAAACGAACAGTCTTCTGAAATACCTCTCGATATCAATAGATGAGACATTCATAGCTAGCTAATGATTAATTAACTAGGGGTACATAAAGTTATTTGAGCAGAACATTTCATTGAATCACTCTAGCTATAATGAGGACCTTACCTAGGCTAGGTCAATTTTTATATAACTTCTTAGGGGATTATCTTGATTCGTAGTAAGGAGTCGATGAAGAAACACGCAGGCTCTGATCTGATGATGTAAGCTTGGGCAAGCTGAGAGGTAAAAATTATCCCTTTACATATTTCCAGCAGGCTACGTAATGATCCCGTTCAATCTCTACTAATGGAGGTTCACTGACCCTACATTTAGTCATTGCATAAGGGCAACGAGGATGGAATCTACAGCCTGCAGGAGGATTTATTGGACTTGGTGGTTCGCCTTTAGGCTTTAATCTCTTTCTAGTCCGTACTATCTTAGGATCAGGAATCGGTATTGCTGAGAGTAATATCTGAGTATACGGGTGTAAAGGTCTCTCAAATAACTCTTCTGATCTTGCTAACTCCACTATCTTCCCTAAATACATAACTGCGATCCTATGGCTCATGTACTTAACCACCGCTAAATCATGGGAAATGAAGAGATAAGTAAAGCCGTGCTTTTTCTGTAGATCCTTAAGTAAGTTGAGGATTTGTGCTTGTACTGATACATCTAAGGCCGATGTGGGCTCATCTAGTACTATGAATTCAGGGTTTACTGCAAGTGCTCTTGCGATCGCAATCCTCTGTCTTTGACCACCGCTGAATTCATGAGGATATCTATAGAGGTGCTCCTTTGAGAGACCTACTTGTTCAAGCAATGATACTACATAATCCTCTATGTTAATAGGAATTTTTGCATGCGTAGCTTCGATGGCCTCAGCAATTATGTCAAATACTACCATACGTGGGTTAAGTGAACTATATGGATCCTGAAAGACTATTTGCGCTCTTTTTCGGAATTCTTTCAGTTCCTTACCCTTTAAGGAGTATATATTGACACCATCGAAGTATACAGTACCACTGGTTGGCTCTATCAGCCTTATAAGAAGCCTACCTAGTGTTGTCTTACCACAACCCGACTCGCCTACTAGACCAAACGTCTCGCCTTTAAGTATTGTAAATGATACGTTATCTACTGCCCTTACCCA
>QMSL01000125.1 GCA_003649665.1 Thermoprotei archaeon
GAGTTCGTTAAAAAAGCGAAGGAAGTAGATGCAGACATAGTAGCGATGTCAGCTCTGCTAACTACAACCATGATTGAGATGAAGAATGTTATTGAGGAACTAAAGAAGGCGGGAATAAGGGATAAGGTAAAGGTTATAGTTGGAGGCGCGCCAGTAACAGAGGAGTTCGCAAGAGAAATAGGCGCAGATGCCTATGCAGAGGATGCTGTAAAGGCGGTAGAAGTTTGCAAGAGACTTATCGAGGAGAAGAGGAAGAAGAGTTAAAGCACGACGTTAGCTTGAGGGTGGATTTTTTAAATATCTTTTTAACGAACTTAAAAGCATGAAATTCTCCTTAGATAGTTCACGCGCTTAGGATGATAAAGCTTATTACGTTTGTATAAGGATACGATAATGGGGGATTTGATGAAGTTAGGAGTCAATTTATGGACGATTTTTGGATGGGAGTACCAAGGTAAGCCTGAGATGGAGAAGATATTCGAGATCGTAAAGGAAGTAGGATATGATGGACTTGAGTTCGTATATGATGATGGCGTGTTAGATCCAGCTAGGATAAGTAGTGATGCAAGGAAGAGATACCTTGAGACCGTAGAGTCATTAGGGCTTACGATACCAAGTGTGGCAACAGGGGTCTTCTGGAAATATAATCTAGCATCACCTGATGAGAGGTTACGTAGAAGGGGATTAAGATATCTTCGCGAGGGGATAAGATTAGCGCACGACTTAGATGCAGAAGTTCTTTTAGTTGTACCAGGTGTTGCACTTCCGGATGTCCCATATGAAAGGAGCTATGAATTAGCCAAGCAAAGCATCCTTAAGGGAGCTAGATATGCAGAGGACTATGGTGTGATAATAGCAATTGAAAACGTGTGGAATAAGCTATTCTATAGTCCTCTTGAATTTAGGAGGTTCCTAGATGATATAAATCATGATTATGTTAAAGCATATCTGGACATAGCGAATACCCTGAACTTCAGCTATCCAGAGCACTGGATCTGGCTTCTTCAGGATAAGATAGCTTCAGTTCACGCTAAGGACTTCGATGTAAAGGTGGGTAACATAACCGGATTTAGGCATGTCGGAAGGGGGAGTGTTGACTGGAAGAAGATGATCAAATTGTTAAAACAGGTAGGGTATGATGGGTTCCTAATAGTAGAGGCGCCACCAACTTTCTATCCTGATCTAAAGGAGCCAAAGTATCCAGATGATGGCATAAGAGCTGCTAAGGATAATTATGAGGCGTTAAGGAATATACTTAAGGAGGTTGAGGGAGAAAAGTCAAAGTGAATTATTGAAGTAAGCCTTTGGCCTTAAGGATCTGCTCGCAGTCCTTAATAACTTCCTCCATATTTCTACTAGCGTCGACCTCGACTAATATGCCTTTTTTCCTATAATAGTCCACTATTGGGGCAGTCTGTTTTTCATATACCCTTAAGCGTTCCTCTATTACTTCAGGCTTATCGTCCTCCCTTTGATATAGAGGACCACCACATTTATCACAGATGCCAGGCCTCTTAGGTGGATTAAACTTTATATGATATATCGCTCCGCATTTTTGGCATATCCTTCTACCGCTCAATCGCTCAATTATAACCGATTTAGGAGCTACGAAGTTGAATACAAGATCAACCTTGACTATACTATCTAACGCTATAGCCTGATTGATAGTTCTTGGAAAACCATCAAGGATAAAGCCTCTTTTACAGTCATCTTGGGATAGGCGTTTTCTGACTACTTCTATAACTATTTCGTCAGGAACTAATTCACCTCTCTCAACATAACTCTTAACTTTTTTACCAAGTTCAGTTCCCTTGCGTATCTCCTCTCTAAATATGTCGCCTGTGGAGATGTGAGGAATATTATATCTTTTGGAAAGTTCCTTAGCATAAGTTCCCTTACCTACGCCAGGCGGTCCTAGGAATACTAAATTTAAGGTCAAGCTCTTCACCTTCTTCACTTTCAGTCATATGGAACTAAAAAGGTTACGGTTATTTGGTCATTTTAAAGCTTAACTAAACTTAAGATCTTAAGTTATTAATGGAGATGCCCATGATCTCAGTTCTCTTCCTAAGTAATGATGATTTAAGGACGTTGCTTGACATGGATGAAGTAATGGAAGTTGTTGAGGAAGCGTTTAGGGAGAAGGCGTTAGGATATGTTGATATGCCGCCCAAGCAATACATAATATTTGATGAATATAACGGGGATTTACGAATAATGCCGGCTTATCTAAGGAGGAAAGGAATCGCTGGTGTCAAGATCGTTAATGTTCATCCAAATAATCCTAGGAAGTATAACCTTCCAACAGTCATGGCCGTAATAGAGCTTGTAGACCCTAAGAATGGAGCTCCTCTCGCGTTAATGGATGGTACCTTGATAACGGCGTATAGGACAGGAGCAGCTGGTGGTATAGCGATAAAGTATCTTGCAAGAAGGGATTCAGAGGTAGTTGCGATAATAGGTGCTGGAACTCAAGCTAGAACTCAGCTATTAGCAGCCCTTAGAGTTCTTGAAAACCTAAAGGAAGTTAGGATATATGATATAATAGAAGAGAAGGCTAGGAAGTTTATCAAGGATATGGGAGATGTTATTAAGGAAAAGGGAATAAGGATGTTGGCTGTAAATAGCGTTAAAGAGGCTGTTGAAGTAGCTGACATAATAATAACGGTTACTCCTTCTAGGAAACCCATAGTGATGAGTGAGTGGATAAGGAGTGGGGTACATATAAACGCTATAGGAGCAGATGCACCAGGTAAGGAAGAGCTTGATCCTGCAATACTTAAGAGAGCGAAAATAGTGGTTGATGATTATGAACAAGCCATGCATAGTGGTGAAATAAACGTACCTATCTCTAAGGGATTGCTTTCGAAGGAAGAAATATATGCTGAGCTTGGAGAGGTAGTTTCAGGTATGAAGCCTGGAAGAGAAAGCGAAAGTGAGATAACGGTATTTGATTCAACGGGGCTTGCAATTCAGGACGTAGCTACTGCATGGTATGTATACAACAAGGCCTTGGAAAAGGGCATTGGGAAGATGATTAAGCTCATGTAAACTTATTGAGAGTTAACCATAACTATGGCTTTCTGAGCCCATTTCTTCTCATTAAGAGCCAAGATGACCTTTTTACGAATCCTATAGACGGATGATTTCGAACACTTTGAGATATGAGCTAGTACCTGCATGGGAATAGAATCTAGAACGTCCTCCTTGGCGAGTGCGTACATTACTAAGGCTAGTCCTTTATGTGTTGGTTTCATTCCAGAGAATACAGGAAAGTCATTAGCTTCATGGATATGATGAAGGAGCTTACGTCTGAGTTCAGGGGAAATGGGAAGTCGAAGAACAATTTTCATAGCATGTACTATTGGGGCTTTCATCATATACTCCTTAAGCTTTGTATTCTTTCGTGTAAGTTGTGATATCAATTTAAGTAGCGTGGAGGGATTTAACTCACATGTAGCTATAGCATTTGCTTTCTTCAGGACTTCATTAACGTCTATCTCGTAATTAAATTCCCTTGCAGCTACGATGATGCTAGCGGCTATTATATGGACAATATCTCGAGGTCTTCCTGTGTATCTCATTGCTAACTCATAAGCTCTATATGTAAGTCGTGAGCGCACGCTTTCCCCTAAAAGTATGCTTATAAGTTCGCGTATCTCCTTAGAGCGCCTTTTCCTTGATTTCTTTATGATCATCAATTAAGGAAAATAAATGATAAAAAGAGGGTAGCGCGAGTTTTATTTTCATAAAACTCACGTGGAATTAATTAAAGTCTTAATGGGGTTCCGTACGTGTTTAGTGATGTAATCTCCGCTAATGACTTCCTAGGCCTTGGGCCAGGCGATTCAGCAGGCTTCCCTACGGTAATTAATGCAACTACCTTGTATTTATCAGGTATCTTAAGTAGCTCTTTAACTTTAGATTCATCGAAGGCTCCTATCCAACATGTGCCATATCCTAGCTCAGCTGCTTCGAGGACTATATGTTCTAGCGCTATTGTGGTATCAACTACGGCCCATTTTGGTGAGAGTTGCATATCAGCAAGACCTACTATTATGCAGGCCGCCTCTCCCACAAAGCTTTGATGCCTACAAGCGGGAACTAATTCCTTCTTTAAATTCTCATCGAGAACAACTATAAAATGCCATGGTTGTCTATTACCAGCACTAGGAGCCCATCTAGCAGCCTCAAGTATCTTTTTAAGATCGTTCATGTCTATAGGCTCTCGGGAATAAGCTCTAATGCTTCGTCGGGATAAAATTATATCGTATACGCTCATGTGTTAACCCCTAGACTATTTATGC
>QMSL01000126.1 GCA_003649665.1 Thermoprotei archaeon
CTCTAATTTCCTAAGTACGTTCTCCCTATGTATGAAAGGTAGTTCATCAGGATTCTTTCCTAACATCAGCGCCAGTGCATACATACCAATGTTTGATAGTGAGTATCCTGAGGAGTTCGCAAGGACGGCTACCCCTATGCGCCTTTCAGGAATATATCCAACGTATGCTGTATAGACTAATACTGAACCTCCGTGACCAATTAACTTCTCACCTAAGAAATTAGGATATATCATGAGACCATAACCATATGCTTCATCGCCGAATATCTCATATGGTACTTTAATATATGGTTTCTCCATGAGTTCTATGGACTTCTTGTCGGCTACTCTCCTTCCGTTATACTCACCCCTATTTATGTACATTATTAGGTACTTTGATAGGTCAACGACATTGCTAAGTAAGCCTCCATCTGATGTTATACCATAAGGGAACCTACTTGGTATATGTCCTTCCTTCTCACTAAACACATACGGTGTAGCTACATCGGGATCCCTATCTACGTCTTGTTTATGGAAGTACGTTCTACACATATCTAAAGGTTCTAATATCTTTTTCTTAATGTAGTCTTCGTATTTCATACCGCTAACCTTAGATATTATATAACCTAGCAAGACATATCCTTCGTTTAAATAGAAGAACCTCTTTCCCGGTTGGGTTACTACCCAATCCTCAGCCTCCCTCATGAACGTTATTATATCCTCTGGCTTAGCTACAGGTAGCCAACTCCTTCCTCTCTCCACAATGCCATGTATAAATGCCTCAGCATACGCAAGTGCTGGTATTCCCGACGTATGCGTCAGAAGGTGATGAATTGTAATCTTAGAGCCTAATGGCCTTATCCTTAATGGTACGTACTTCTCGATGGGATCATCTAAGCTAAGCTTCCCCTCCTCCACGAGTTGCATTACGCTTAGTGCTGTAAAGCTCTTCGTAACAGAGCCTATACCATATATGGTTTTAGGTGTTGCGGGCATTCCTGAAGTAATATCTCTGAATCCAAAACCCCTACTATATACAATTTCATTATCCTTGACTATCGCTATGCTTAGTCCTGGAATCTTGTTTTCACTCATCTTCTCCAATATGAAACCTTCTAAACGTGATGGATCCCACGTCATACTAGTTCAGTCCCATCCTCACATTATTGTTAACTATAATATTTTAGGATTTATTGCAAAACTTATGCAAATGCATCGATTAAGCAAGATTATTTAGGTATTTCCTTATATGCCCGAAAAGTTTCGTACCAAAATATTATTGATGTAATTACGCCAAACACCAATGCTATTATATTGTGTACCGTAAACGTTTGTGGATATGCTAGTAAATACGCTACTAGTAGAGTGGTCGTGAATACTGCATATAATAGAAATCTCGGTAACACCATTCCTCCAATCTTTATAAATGCCTTTAACACACCTACCTTTACCTCTTTAACTACTTTATATTTCCCATCTTTGGTCTTTGATAAGAGGCCGAGCTCCCTTAACTTTTCAAGATGGTAGAGGGCGCTATTAGGGCTTTTAAAGCCCATGGCCCTCTGTATTTCACGAACGCCAAACTCCCTATCACTACCCTTAGTGAGCATATATACGTACACCTTTAACGTCGTGCCTTTAAGCTTACTCTCTATGTCCTCCATTACTTTCCACCTTGTTTTCTATTGTTTATGAGTAATAGCATCTCGCAGTATAAAAATAGGGTGTTTTTATTATCGATTTGATGTGTGCACTCAGAGCTCTATCTCATAGACTATAGTGACAATGGCGGTAATGCTCAATTCCTCAGGAGCTATTATTGGAGTAGTCGTCTTAGTCTCTTCTAGGAAACGTATGTCCGTTATCCTATAAGTTCCATAACCAACTGTTATTGAGATAGGACCACGAATCTTAACACCAGCGGCTTTAGCTATAACCTCAGCTTTGTTCTTAGCGTCTTCAACTGCCTTAGCTAACGCTTCTTCCTCTAGCTTTTCTATAGTCCCTGACTTTAACGTGAAGGTTATCGACTCTATTCTGTTAGCTCCTCCTGCTACTGCTAGATCAATGAACTCACCTGCTCTTTCAATCTCTTCACTCTCAATCTCTATTGTATTGACACATTCATAACCAACGAAAATCTTGGCACCTTCCTTATACTCATATATGGGGCTTAGGCTATAACGAACTGTTCTTATCTGTTCCCTACTTATCCCTGCGTTCATTAGATTTTCGATTACTTTATTCATCCTTTCAGAATTCGTCCTTTGAGCTTCAGAAGCGCTCTCTGCTCTAGTAATTACGCTTATTCTTATCCTTACTAATTCCGGCTTACTTGATGCACTTCCTATGCCTACTACCTTTATCGTTCTATATCTTATCTCCTCTTCCTGCATCCTCATGATGTTAGTAATACCTTTAAAGAAATCGGCTTCCCTCCTAAGCCACTCATATGACTCAATTCCTCTAGTGGACACATATCTTGGCATTAATGCTACATTCACTGCAAGCAATGCTACTGCTATTACACATAATATAAAGGAGATTTTCACCATCCACTCTTGGGTAATCATTCTTCGTATCACCATTTTAATATCCTCGCTCATCTCCTTAATTCTATACTTTTGAACACCTCTCTCAAAAAGTTGAACAGGAAGATACTTAAAGAAAAAGATTAATCCCTTAACCTTTACTCTATTTTCCCTAACATGAAGTTCGGTATGCGCGCATATTCCTCAAGGTATTCTGGTATCCCATTTTCCTCTATTATGTGCTTATATATGAAGGCGCTAGGTCTAGGTACTCTTTCCTTGGTCTTCATATTTACGTAAAAGAGTCCAAATCTCATCTTAAAACCGCTAGCCCACTCTAGATTATCTATTAGGCTCCAGTGGAAGTATCCAAATACGTTAAGACCATGCTCTCTTATTGCCTTGTGTACATAATATAAAGTTGAGATTAATAACCATGGCCTGTGCCTATCTATGGCGTCTGCAACGCCATTTTCCGTAATCGCCATTGGTTTTCCATATTTTGCGAAGAGTAGTAAAGCCTTTAATACTCCCTCTGGATATAGCTCCCAGCCTGTATCGGATGTTGGCCTTCCTGCTGCAGATGTTGACTTCGGTTTGCATGAGAACCCGTAGTTCTCTACGAATTTAAAGCCAGGAGGTTCCTTCTGGTACTTGACCACTAGTCTGGAGTAATAGTTTACCCCTATCCAGTCAACGTGATTTCTCATGTCTTTTCTATTTATTACTTCTCCATATTCTTTGGTGCCATAAGAGGTATCTATTTCTCCTTCTATGACAGCCCTAAAGAACCACAAATTAGATGCGTAATCCGCTTTTTTAGCTGCTTCTATATTCTCCTCCTTATCATCTATTGGTTCTGCAGGCGCTGTAGCATATATAACTCCAACTTTTGCCTCCTTACCAACTATCCTCTTTATTTGATCATATGCTCTTGCATGAGCTTGTGCTATATTAACCATTATCCTCGGTATTACATCTAACCTCCTTATCCCTGGTGGAAAATTCCCTCCCGAGTATCCTATGCTCCATGTAACGTTAGGTTCATTAAATGTACTCCACATGTCGGCTAAATCGCCAAACTTCCAGGCTATATAGGCAGCAAACTTGGCAAATTCAATGATAGTATCCTCATCATACCATCCCCTAGGGCCTTCTCTTAAATTAGTATCCCTTACCCTTATCGGATCATGAAGCCATAGGGGTAAGGGCCAATGGTAGAGATTTATTATGAGCTTCATGCCTCTGTTCTTTATATCACTAAATATCTCCCTGTAGTGCTCTACAGCACTTTTGTTAGCAAGCTCGTCAAGCTTTTTTAAAGAGTCTTCGCTTATCTCTATATCCTTTATTCCCTCATCATCTTTATGTACCGTCACCTTTACATCCTTCGTAGGCTTTGGGAATATCCTACTCCACTCTGGATTTAATCTCCATGCGTTTAGACCGAGCCACTGTCCCAATCGGTGATCATTTCTGAATAAATCCCAGTATCCCGGACCATTCTCAGGTACATCTCCGCTTACTATTCCTTCCTTTATATTCCTCTCATCGTGAAGCCATACGTACCAGTCACTATTTGGATCTATTGCTTCCTTTGAAGCTCCCATTTCATATTGGAAGGCTGCCATTGAAATTCCCCAGAGAAATCCCTTTGGAAATTCATACACTACACTCATATCATCTCACCACTAAATAGGTAAGCGATCTTTACTTAAAACACGTTAC
>QMSL01000127.1 GCA_003649665.1 Thermoprotei archaeon
ATTAACTCTACCCAATCGATGTTACCTGCTAATGGAGGTAGATGTAAGTCGTGCATACCATCATTATCGTGAATATGGGTTGCTACTAAGTACTCTTTAACTATGTTTACGAAATCAACTAGGTCTAATTTGTTGGCATTTGCATGTCCTGTATCAAAACATATACCTATATAATCAGGGTTCGTCTCCTCAACAATACTAATTAAGTCCCTAGGCCTTGAGCCAAACATATGCTCAAGTCTATTCTCTATAGCTAATCTCACGTTATATTCCTCAGCATATTTGGAAAGTTCGGAGAACACATCTATGTTAATCCTTCTCAAGCATTCGTTTACCTTAATGAAATCTTCACTAGTACTTGGATTATATCTAGCGGTGTGAACTACTAAGACCTCAGAGTTTAACAACGAGCAGAATTCAATCCACATCTTCATCTCATTAAGAGCCTTCTGTCTTATGCATGGGCTAGGAGATGCTAGTCTAATGTCTATCTCACCATAAGGAGCGTGCACTTGTATAGACCGCATATCCAAGGTACTCATTATCTGATTCAATTCATTAGCTTTTTTAATGAAGTCCTCTTTCTTTTTCAAATTTGAGAAATGCTCAGGACAGAACTCTATGTACCTAATTCCTCTTTCCTGGAGTCTCTTCAAGGCCTTCTCAATGGGCAATATCACATATACCCATGTGTCAACACCATAGCTATGCCTACTCATGAACTCATGTATTTTGAATACAGGATTTTAATGTTTTACATAGCTCAAATCATTTCGCGATACAATGATATGTTAAAGCTTTAATACGTGTACCTTCAATACTTAATGGGTGCACCTATGCTGGCATTCAGAAGAGGGTTAATCATAACTTTGATATTACTTATAACAATAAGTTTAGCGCTTTCTCATGATACGGGAATGTCATTGAATAAAAAGCCAATAATAGTATGCACTACATCAGTCCTTGCAAGTGTAGCTAAGGACTTAGTAGGAGATAGTGCTATAGTAGAGGTAATAGCATCGCCCGCAGTATGCCCTGCTCATTATGATGTAAAGCCAAGTGATGTTGAGGCATTTAAAGAGGCAGATTTAATTTTAATGCATGGGATTGAGCCTTGGGTAGAAGAACTGCGAAAGGCATCAGGAAGTAATGCACCAGTAATTAAGATACCTGGACCATGGAACACTCCAGATGCTCTTAAAAGCGTATACGAGAGGGTAGCTAAGGCTATAGAAGAAAACCTAGGATTAGACGTTAAGTTAAGATTAGAAAGATGTATTAAAGCGATTGATGATACCGCTAATTACCTTAAGGCCTATGCAGAAGTCCATAACTTCACAGGAGTGCCTGTCGTCTGTATGGCGTGGCAGATAGATTTCATAAAATTCCTAGGCTTTAGGATAGTCGCAAGTTATGGTCCTCCAGAGAGGGTCACCGCTAAGGAGTATGAAGAAATAATAAAGAATGCCACGGAAGCTCATGCTATCTTAGTAATAGATAATGTTCAAAGCGGGACAGAACTGGGGAAGAAAATAGCATTAGAAATAGGAGGAGTTGAAGTAGCACTTACGAACTTCCCTAACATGACGCCTGAGTTAAACAATATGACAATGGTTATGAAATGGAATGCAGAAAGACTTGCAGAAGCACTAACGATGGCGGAGCTAAAAGGTAGAATCAGTACACTAAAGGAGAGATTAGAAACGTATAAGACGGCAACATATGTACTTATTGCGATAACGACAGTACTAATTATAGTCACCACAGGTATAGTATTCAAGTTAAGGAGGACCCAGTGATATGAAGAAGCGCCTAGAGAACTTAAGCCTAGATGAGGCAGCAAAAATGCATGGACATAAAGGGCCATGGCTAGTTCTAGGTTATAAGGCAGGACTTAGAGCATGCGAGCTACTGGAACCCGATGATGAAATGTCTCTCTATTGCATAGCGTACATCCCCCTTAAGACACCATATACATGTACTCTCGATGGGATACAGGCATCCGCTCACTGTACGCTTGGTAAGATGAATATAGAAGTGAGGAATGCTAAGGATCATAACAATATTTTATTTATCTTTATAAACAGGAAGACCGGAAAGAAGTTAGAGTTAAGATTGAAGCCAGAAGTAGCTAAGTGGATTGAAAAGATGAAGAGAGTTAGTATGAGAGAGGCGGCCAAGCGTGTAGAGGAGGAACGATTATGCAATCTCTTCGAGGAGAAGCTATACGATTAGAAGACGTATGGGTTGCATATGCGGGTTCAGGAAGACCAGCAATACGGAATATCAATCTAAGGGTTAATCTAGGAAATCTCGTCCTTATAACTGGCCCCAATGGTGCAGGGAAGACAACGCTTATAGAAACATGCCTAGGACTATTAAAGCCAATAAGGGGAAATGCTTATCTCCTTGGAGTAAATACGAGAAGAAGGGAAATAATTAAAGTAAGGAGATTATGCAGCTATGTTCCGCAGGACTTTATGAAACCTCCTTATGAAACTTACACGGCTAGACGAGTTATAGAGCTCGGGCTTGCATCTAAGGAATCCATATTTGGAATAATCCCTAATGATATCCGTGATTATATATTACGCATAGCGAGAACTCTTAGGATAGGAGATATCCTAGATAAGCCTATTGGAAGACTTAGCGGAGGACAACAACAGAAAGTCTATATAGCAAGGGCCTTAGTAAGGAGACCTAAAGTAATTTTTCTTGATGAGCCCTTTTCAAGTCTTGATAGAGATTCCAGACATATAGTTGCCAAAACAATACACGAATACGTTCATGAGAATGAGGCTTGCGCAGTTGTAGTTAGTCACGATGTTGAACCTATAAAAGATCTTGCAGACCTAGTAGTGTATATGGATAATGGAACTATAGTCAGCATGGAGGAGATAGGTGATGTTTGAGGTTGCATTATTAGCTTCGATTCTAAGTGGAGGGCTTTGTGGTATTCTTGGATATTACGTACAGAGATTTAATATAGTGACCCTTAGTTTTAGCGTGGCACATGCTGCACTAGCCGGTGCCGCATTAGCACTAGTTCTAGGTTTGGATGTAACCTATTTAGCATTAGTATTCGCATCGTCTTTCGCTTTAGTTATAGGTATTATCTCAACTAGAGTAAGTACACTTGAAAGAGAGCTAATTAGTATGGGGTTCTTCTCGTTATTTAATGCGATAGCACTACTTATGATCTATATGTCCACTACGTATGTGCTCTCAACAGCATCAATCTCAGTGGTTCTCTGGGGAAGTCTTCTAGCGATAACTAAGCCTAAGGTGATAACGTTACTGGGCTTAGTTGTGATCTTCTCATTTTACATATTCATGTTTAGATCTCAAATAGATGCAATACTTTTCGATAGGAAATTAGCTGAAGCTGAGGGGATAGATGTAGATTTCCATATATTAATAACATTACTATTTGTAGGAACAGCAATAGCATTTACATTAAGATTAACGGGAGGATTCCTTGTCTTCACCTTATTATATAATCCAGTAGCATCAACAATGCAGTTAATAAGAAGTGCACAACGCCAACAATTAATGTCACCAATATTAGGTGCTATATCGGCTATGTCCGGTCTAGTATTCAGCTACATTCTTGATTGGCCCGTTGGTGCAACGATAGCGCTAATATCCTCAATAATTTTGATTTCATCATATATAGCTAGAATTGTAATTAATTTCAGGTTAGTGAGAATTGCATCTAGGGGAGATGGTTCATAACGAGAGAAGCATAGGCCTTACTATTTCTATACCTTTTAATTTGTGAACTTTGTTCAGGAACTCCTTGATCCTCTTAACATCGCCTCTAACGAATATCGCTAACATACATCGTTCCTTATCAAGATGTATATGGACGGTACTTATTATAAGTTCTATGTATTCGTGCTGAATCTCAGTTAGCATATGGTCTATATTTCCCACAGCATGCCTATAGACTATACCTATTATGCCAACAGCTGATCCTGTTAGCTTCCAACGATGCTCTAGCATGAAGAGACGTAATGCTTCTTGAACTATCTTAGACTTACTTGATATCCCTAATGATTTCATGTAGTTCTCCAGTTCTTCAAGTATATCAGGAGGCAGGTAAATGCCTGTCTTAATGCCCTTACACATACTTTCGCCCATTATAAGTACATCTCTTATATTGATTCTAGCTTATCCCTTATTTAGCACTTGCTGCTTTATGACATAGTTATTA
>QMSL01000128.1 GCA_003649665.1 Thermoprotei archaeon
TAATGCTTTAGGTATCCCCAATTAACTCCCTTCTACGCTCATCACGATACTCTTGAAGTAATCGTTTAAACATCCTAAGCCTATCGCTTCTTAGGAATCTCCTAAGCTCATTTCTCATCTTACGTAACCTTGATCTTAGCCGCTCCACATCCCTTACTAGTGGTATTCCATTAAATATTATGATATCTTCCTCGGATATCACTATTATGGGAAGTCCATGGGCCTTAAGTTCATGCTTCACATGTTCAGGGGGCTCCTCAAGAGAGATTAATCCTAAAATGTTCTTGGATTGAAGTGATTTCAACGCATCCTCATGGGCATATGAGATATCAGTTACAAAGAGAATATCGTCCTCACTAATAGTCCACTCTTCTTCGAGTTCCTTCACACCATCCATTGTAAGTGCTCTGAGCGGCTTTACGGGATGTATTTCACCCTTGGCTACACATTTCAATATGTTAATGGCGTCCTTGAGCGATCTCTCTAGAGATGATCTCGCCTGTTCAGCCTTCGCTAGCGCTTCACGTAACTCATCTATCTGTCTTGAAAGGGACATCAGAGTTCTGCTCTCCCTTAACTTTAAGCTCTGTTCCATTGATAACTCATTTAACTTGTTCTCAAGCTCCTTAACTTTATTCCTTAATTCCTTTATTTTGTCCATAAGGAGATCGCGTTCCTCAGTTAGTCTAAGTATTAGTTCGGCTTGCTTATATAACCTCCTCCTCAGCGATTCTATTATCCATGTGTTCTGCTGAGGGCTTACCTGTTTTGGAGAGAGCTTCTGGGAGTACTTCTTCATTACCTCCTTTATGGCCTCTGATACGCTATAGCCACGTATTATTAACGCCTTAACTTCCTTAAACGGTATCTCAAGGTGTAGTTCTATTATCTTCTCCTTCGCCTGATCGAACTTAGGCTTATAGTGCTTATACGCCTTTAAGGCAGCAGCTAAGGCATCCCTTTGATGTGAATCCTTTATTACGAGAGGCGATGGTGCTAGCTTACGTAAGGACTTCAGGTATTCCTGTACGAGCTTCTCCTTTTCGGTGACACACAGAGTCTGTGGAGGAGTGAATATTGGAACGTTCAGCATTGATGCTAGCTTCTTTACCATTGTAGGGGGATGATCTACATCTGTTGCTACAATTACAGGAGTACCGTACTCGTAGATTATACTCACTATATCACTTCTCGAGAGGTACCGCTTACTCACTATGTATATGGGATTTCCATCCACATCGATTAATGCAAGTCCAGCCACTATTCCTGGATCTATCCCTACAATGAGGTATCTATGTGCAGGAGGAGCTAAAGGCCTATTGCCTTTTAATGGCTCAAAGGCTATATCCTGCCTCTCTATAGGGCTTATCTTAACTACTATGTCATGCCCTTTCATAGGCTTTATCAATCCCTGTAGGCTACGCCTAGGAGCATATACTATGAAGAGACATCTTTCCAGACCGCTTGGTCCTTTACGGTAGAATACGTCATAATCGAAACCAAATTTATCCAAGGTCTCCTTTATCTTCTTTGATACGCGGAGTATCAGGGAGTATATACGCCTCTGATAGCGCGGTCTACTCATTCCACCGGCCTTTAGAGTACGCGCTCTAGTGACAATGATCTTAGTCTTCTCCTCATATATCTTAAGGCGACAACCCACGCCTTTATAAGCCAAACGCGCTATGACTTCAGCAGCCTCTAATGGGGATAGCTTATCTCCAAACGCTAATCCTTCCCTCTTCGCAATTACGGATAAAGGAGTCGTAGAGGAGTCGGGATTCATAGTTACTTGAACGACGTCTGTTACCAAGCATAACTTCCTGAGTAACTCCATCAGAGAGTTCTTATCCTCCGCTAATTCGAATACGTTATCAGTAGCGACTATGTCGGGATGCTCTTCGAAGATGAGCTTTAGAAGGTCATTAAAGCGTACCTTTGGATACCTAGCCACTACCTGACCGTTATCTATTATCGCGACCGCATAGCATGCCTGAGAGGAGGAACTTGGCGAAGTATGTGGCAATATGTCAATGCCTATAACTTTCAATTATGCCACCCTAAGAGCCTATCGTAAACATAGAAGAGCACGTCCTTTATTTACCTTACTTCATTCAATGCTATGAACTTGATTTTACATAATTCAATGTTGACTCAAGGTCAACACGTATATTAAAACGGCGTCTAAAGAAGTTCAATATATTCCTAACGTCTCTCTTAAGTAGTAATTCAGCGCTAGGATGTACAGAGGGAACCCATTGAGGCCAATCTATGATAACGTATGTTGATGATTCAGGATCAATAATTATATTGTATTCGCTCAAGTCACCGTGTACAACTCCAATTTTATAAGATGTCTTTATATCATCAATAATTGAGTCTAGAAGCTCCTTAGGGTCATCAAGCTCCTTGACCTCATATAGTGGTACTCCATGTATATATGATGTGACGACCACGTGACGGTTATGACCAATAGGAGTTGGAACGTGCACTTTAGGGTACAATAAATTAAGAGCTTCGTACTCTTTCTCAGCAGCTAAACGGGATTGATATAACCATGAGATATGCCTTCGCTCACCAACGTAAATCCTATATCTCCTAGTTTGCCTAAAGCTAGTCCTACCAAGCCTATGAAACTTTAACGCAATTTTCTCACCTGAAGGAGAAAGGGCATCATATACATCTGCCTCCTTACCAACACCAAGCTTCCTACCTATAGCCTCAACTATATTAGCCTTAGATAAAGCATTTAAGGCCAAACAATCATAACCAGTTACCTTAAGGACATAACCTACATAAGGCCCTATGCTACGCCAAATCAAGTTCAGCTTATGTAACTTACTTAGACGAATACTGGTCTCCTCTACATTTAGACCTGCTAACCTAGCTATCTGATGAATTGGCACTATCTCGTAACGCGCCATTCCACGCTCTATAGCATTAAGTACCCGGATATCCTTAGGATCCAATTTCTTAAGAGCCGCAACCGCTTGAAGTACGAGATCTTCCATTATCCCACTGAAAAACATTACAATATTGTACGTTATATTGTTAAGGGATTCCGCAGTATATAATTTATGATAGGGATGAACTCATGATAAGATTGGAGAAGGACATCTTAGTAGTCAGCGGAGACGATATAGTTAAAGTAGCATCAGCCCTCACATCAACTACGAGACTTAGAATATTAAAGCTCTTAAGAAGGAAATGCATGACATTAAAGGAGATAGCTAACGAGATAGGAAAGAGCAAAGCAAACACCAGCATTCAAATAAAACAGCTTGAGGAACTAAAACTTGTTGATACACGGTATGTACAAAGCGAGAAGGGACTAAGGAAGGTATGCATCTCTCCCGTAAAAGAGATAAGATTCATACTTGAGTGATGCCATATAGACATGGATGATGAATATTCCCGGCACGGAATAGTGAAGAGAACTTACCCGGCTGATCTAGGTAATAAAGAGGGGAACTTAGGTTAGAGATAATGGATAACCCCCTAGGCGCTCTCAAGCAAGGATAATGGATGGACGTACTTTAACTCCTTTACGATGCTATACTTTCTATCGAAGCTTACTAGCATATCGTTCTCTCTAACTGCTACAGCCGCATGCAAGCTATCGAAGAACGTAAGACCATATTTCTTCCTAAAATTCCAAGCCACCGCGAAATGTAAAGGATCAGGCTTTAATACAGATATATTGTAGTAAGCGAGAACAGACTTAAGGGCTTCGTAAAAGGGCTTAGCTTTGACCACAATGTTTCCAGAAGCTAATAGGAGATCCAATTCGATAAGGGAGTATGGGGAGAGCTTTATATTACTTAATTTTCTTAACAACGTTCTAGCCTCATGATGATGCTTATCAGATTCAGATGCAAGCGCTACTATCATATCCGTCTCGATTACGACCATCGCTCTCTAATCCTCTTCAAGCCCTCTTTTTCGGATATAACCCTTAAGCTTGAGATCTCCTCCTCTATATCTCTAGATCCACGAATTACAGCTCGTGTTAAAGTCTCAATGGGATCTCTAACAGGCTCTATTATCAACTTATTATCCTCAATACGCACCTTCACGAGATGCTCCAGGCCCATCTTCTTCCTAATGTTAGCAGGAATTAATATCCTCCCCTTTCCATCTATCTTCAACAGTAGTTCCACTATCCCACCTATTTAAATTATAATATCCCACTATTTTAA
>QMSL01000129.1 GCA_003649665.1 Thermoprotei archaeon
GTATATGGATGTAATGGATCCTTAAGTAATTCAAGGGTATTAGCTTTCTCGACTATTTTTCCAGCGTACATGACGAAGATGCGCTCAGAGAAGTACTTAGTAGTTGAGAGGTCATGGGTTATGTATATTACGCTTAGGTTATGCCTTTTCTGAAGTTCTCGGAAGAGAGTTAAGATCTCTATTCTAACTGATGCGTCTAGCATTGATATAGGCTCATCAGCAACTATTAACTTTGGTCTCAAAAGTATAGCTCTAGCTATTACAAGTCTTTGTTGTTGCCCTCCACTTAACATGTGAGGGTATTTATTTAAGAAATCCTCAACTGGTACTAATTTTACCTCCTCTAAGACCTCATATATTCTCTTAATTCTTTCACGCTTTTCCACTTTATGTATTATAAGTGGTTCTTCTAGTATTTTCTTCACAGTCATAAATGGAGGGAGGGCGCCAAAGGGATCCTGCTGAACATAACCGGTTTCCCTACGGTACCACATTAATTCCTTACCTTCTAAGTTTGTAACATCTCTACCCTCGAAGATTATACTACCGCTAGTGGGCTTGTAAAGCCTAAGGATAGTCTTCCCCAACGTGGTTTTTCCACAACCACTCTCCCCAACTATAGCAATAGCCTCTCCCCTTTGTAAGTCAAAGCTCACGCCGTCTACTGCTCTAACATAGCCCATGCTTTTGAATAATCCCTTCCTCAGATAAAACCACTTACATAAGTTCCTGACTGATAGGAGTACATTATCTTCCATTCTCTATCCACCTCCAGCATATAGCCAGCATTTAACGTAACGTCCATTGCCTAGATCTACTAGAGGAGGTTCCTCATAGCATTTCTTAAATTTATGAGGACACCTAGGTCTAAACCTGCAGCCTTTAGGTGGATCTATTAGACTTGGAGGAGATCCTGGAATGAAAGCAAGCTTTTTATCGGTTCTTAATGTAGGAACGCTAGCTAGAAGCATGTTTGAGTATGGATGCAATGGTGATTCATAAAACTCCTCCGCGTCATTAAACTCAACGATTTGCCCCGCATACATTACAGCGACCTTATCCGCCAATTCACTTGAGAGTGAGATATCATGCGTTATAAAGAGAAAGCTTATGTCGACCTCACGCTTTATCTTCTTAAGTAAGTTCATTATATTCGCCTGCGTTAGAACGTCAAGAGCTGAGGTAGGCTCATCTAAGATTACAAGATCGGGGTTTGTCACTAGCGCCATTGCTATTATTACGCGCTGTCTCATCCCTCCACTTAGCTCAAAAGGGTACCTATTGGCAAACACTCTTGAAATACCGACTAATGAGAGAGCTTCCTCAGCTTTCTTCAATGCCTCTTCTTTAGGAATGCCCTTATGTATTATTAAAGGCTCTGCTATCTGCTCGCCTACCTTAATAACGGGATTTAAGGAGTTTAGAGCGGCTTGTGTTACCATTGAGATTTTTACCCATCTTATGCGCTTACTGAACTCACTTTCGCTTAGTTTCATTATGTCCTCTCCATTGAGGTAGATATGCCCCTTGAATGTATGTACGTTCCTTGGAAGAAGACGAAGTAGAGCCTTAGCTAGGGAGCTCTTACCACAGCCAGATTCTCCAATTAGCGCTAGGGTCTCCTTACGATTTATAGTAAAGGAAACTCCATCGACAGCTCTTACTACTCCCTTTCTCGTGCTGTAGTATAGGTAAAGGTCCCTAACGTCCAATAGCACCGAGTCCATTTCACATCTCCCTCAACCTAGGATTAAATATCTTGTCTAAGGCGAAACCTAACATAGCGAAACCAAAGGCTGTGAGTACTAATAGGAAGGAGGGCTCAAGGACCCAATAGTAATAGCCCTTATAAAGGGCACCGTTTTCAAGAGCATCATCAAGTACTTTACCCCAAGTTGGTGCAAGAGGATCACCTAGTCCTAAAAGGGCTAGGGCTGCTTCAAGAAACACGAAGCTTGGAACAGAATAGACTATGGAGGGTATTATTGTTGGGAGTACCTTTGGTATTAGATAACGGAAGACTATTCTTAAATTGCTTGCACCATAAGCTCTTGCAGCCTCGACATATGGGAACTCCTTAATCTGTAAGAACATGGCTCTGTAGTTCTTAATGCCAGCTCCGAATATGCTTAAGGCTATAACTACTAAGAGGAGAACCCATATGTTGATCTTGTAGAAATATGATATCATCATAAGTATTGGAAGGAATGGAAGCACCATGAATATCTCTGTTAGCCTCTGTATGAAGAAATCAGTAACGCTACCATACCATGCACTTATGGCGGCAATGACCATCTGTAATAATGCTGTGACAACAGAGGCTATGACTCCGAAGGATAAGGCAATTGGAGTACCCCAGAGAAGAGCAATACTTAGATCCCTTCTTAAGTGGTCAGTTCCTGCAATTCCGTATACCTTACCGTAAACTACAAGCTTAACATCTAAGTTTGAGTTGTTACCAAACAGTATGCCATCAATGATGACCTTATATCTACCCTTTAAAGGCTTAACAGTATCTCTATGTACAATAGTCTCATCTTCAACCGCAAATAGGGCTATTTCAGGAGAAATCGCGTACTCTATTTCCTTACCAACTTTTTCGCTCAAGTACGTATGTAGCTCTTTTGATAGTTCCTCATCAATTGATATGTAATACGCGCCTGAACGCTTAACGTATAACTCCTTAAGCTTAAACTTCTCTCCGTTAGGCTTTACCCAGTAGATGGCAATATGAGGAGGCGTTTTGTTGTATCTTACATTAAAGAACAGATTTATCTCGCTTGGGAAATCATCATACTCATATTTAAACGAGAGTTCAATTCGAATCCTACTTATACGCTCCGTTACTGGAATTACAATTTTCGTGACACCACGTTGATCCTTCTCTGAGTTGATAATTATGGTCTCAGGTAACTTCTTGGATAGGAATAAGTTGACCCACTTAGGCATAGCATTTCTAGGATTCTCTAGCCATATAGTTTCCCCTGCATTCCAAAGTTTCGTAGCCTTCTCATAAGGAATAGTAGCGATAGTGTATATTGAAAGAGCTACTAGGGAGAATATTATAATCAAACCTACCAAAGCCGACTTGTATGTTAGAATTTCACCTAAGAAGCCTTTTATGCGTTGCATCATGAGTACCCACCTCCAATGCGTATTCTTGGATCAATTATGGCATATACTATATCTAGAACAAAAACCGTTATTGCAAGAAGATATGCGTAAAGCACTACTATGCCAACTACTACTGGAGAATCCATACTAGCTATGGCAGTATAGAGTAGGGTGCCTAATCCTGGCCAATTGAATACTCTCTCTGTTATTATCGCTCCCATCCAGGAACTTATTAACGTAAGCGCTAGGCTGGTTATTATTGGCGGTAAAGTCGGCTTAAGTATATACCTTCGCTCTATCAGTCTTGGCGGAAGGCCCTTTGCTCTTGCTAATTCAACATAATCCTCGCTTGAGAACATTAGGAAGAAAGTACGCCTTACATACGTTTCAACGGCGAAGTATGCGATAAACCACGAGAGGGATGGCAATATCATGTGCTTTAGGACGCTCAGGGCATACCTCAGAGGATCTTGAGGAGGAGGTATGTCGACTAGTCCACCATAAGGTAATAGCCTAAGAATTGAAGCAAATATTATTATGAGGAAAATACCGTAGAACCATCCTGGCATCGATGAGAGGGGGGATAAAGCGATTATAGCTTTATCAAGCTTACTTCCATAATGTCTAGAGAGATAGAGACCCATAAAGAGACTTGAGAAGAAGAGGACTAGCTGTATCGTAGTGAAGAGGAGGATAGTAGCAGGTAATCGCTCTAGTATTATTAGCCTAACGCTTTTAGAGCCGCTGTCACTAGTTAGATAAAGAGCCCTACCGAGTTCCAATGTTAAGGCATCCTTTAGATATAAGAAGCTACGGTACATGAAAGGCTTATCTAAACCTAAACGCTTTAACTCATTCTCGTATTGTTCTTGTATGATCCTCTGTAGCATAGTTTGATTGAGAGACTTATAGGCTGGATTTTGTCTCACGCTTTGAGCTATTCTGAGAAGAGTCTCCGACTTAATTATTTCGTCTACATAACCGCCCATATTCGCAATAAGTATTGTTATGTAGGTAGCTATGACTACAGTTATGAAGAGAGCA
>QMSL01000130.1 GCA_003649665.1 Thermoprotei archaeon
AGTTCTTGAAGATGATGTATACTCGACCTAGTCTTATAAGCAGGATATTAGATGGACTAGATAAGATACGTTTTGAGCAGGCTAAGCTCTTAATAGACGCTGGTGTGGATGTGATAGTGGATGGTGATGACGTAGGCGCCCAAACTACGATGATAGTCTCTCCTAGTCTATGGAGACGCTTTCTAAAGCCTAGATATAAGAGATTAGCAGATCTATGTCATAGGCATGGTGTTTACTTTTTCTTCCATAGCGATGGATGGATTGAACCGATAATTCCTGACTTAGTTGAAATAGGCGTTGATATTCTCAATCCTGTGCAGCCAGAATGCATGGATCCAGTTAAAGTAAAGAGGCTTTACGGTGATAAGCTATGCCTAGAAGGCACAATTTCCGTTCAGAGGACACTACCATTTGGTAGTGTAAAGGAGGTTGTCAACGAGGTAAAGGATAGGATAAGAAAGTTGGGTCCTACTGGTTTTATATTGGGTCCAACTCATGTGATACAACCTGATACCCCTATCGAAAATATACTTGCTCTGTACCGAGCGGCAATTAAATATGGTAGTTTTAGACGGTAATAATGAATATTTGATAATATACCTCACTCTCAGGTAATAATCATGGGACAGATTAGCAGACTAGTATTTGAGGATGAGAAGCCCATAATAGGCGTTGTACACTTAGATCCTTTGCCAGGCTCACCTAATTACGATGGAGACTTTGAGAAAATAATTGATAAGGCCATAAGAGATGCACGTACATATTACGAGGGCGGTATAAAGTACATCCTCGTAGAGAACTACGGTGATATGCCATTTAAAGTTCGTGTCAAGGAAGTAGAGACTATTGTTGCAATGACCGTTGTAGTAAGAGATATAATCAAGGAACTAGGAGACGAGATCATAGTTGGCGTCAATTTACTACGTAATTCAGCTCCGGAGGCTGCCGTGATTGCGACTTTAACTGGTGCTCGCTTCATACGTGTAAATGCCTTATGTCAAACAATAGATGCACCTGAGGGCATTCTTTACCCTGTAGCTAGAGATATAGCTGATGTGATGTACAGACTTAGGGTATCGCCTAATGATGTAAAGATATTAGCTGATGTGAACGTTAAGCATGGTAGTCCGTTAAGTAAAAGGAGTTTAGAAGACGTAGTTCTTGACACGATTGAAAGAGGTAAAGCCTACGCTATTGTGATGACAGGTTCCCGTACTGGTGAACCCCCTGATATAAGTCTTGTCTCTAAAGTCAAATCAATGAACGTAAGGGTCTTCATAGGTAGTGGCATGACGCCAGAGAGGCTGAAGAAATATTGGAGATTAGCCGATGGCTTTATCATAGGTACCTACTTTAAGAAGAGTCATATTACAAGGAATCCTGTTGATATAGAAAACGTACGCAAAATGGTCAGGATATATGAGGAGCTACTAAAGACTGAGGCTTAATGAATATGTTACTTGATAACAAATGGGTATACTATTTGATAACATTTGATGCTATTGCTAATCCCTAAAGATCTTATTTATCAGCTAGTACTTAACTATAGTCAGATAAGTCAGAAGGGAGATTGCATGCCGCATATTGATGAAGTTGAGCTTCTAAGAAAAAGGAGTTTAAGAATGTTAAACCATGCAGAGCATTGCGTAACTACAGGAGATTACGACCTAGCCTACTTCTTGGCTGAGCAAGCTGTTCAACTTTACCTAAAATCGGTTATCTTAGAGCTAACTGGTGAGGTACCGAGAACTCATGTAGTACGACAGTTATTCTACATCTTAAGGACAATAATTAGAGATACGGAATATATAGATGAATTCATACGTAAGAATAGGAGACTTCTCGTGGGATTAGAAGAAGCCTATTTGGCCTCGAGGTATCTTTTTAGAATATATGAGAAAGAGGAGGCAGAGGAGCTGGTGAATTTCGCTAAGGAGGTGATAAGGTTTGTCAGGAATATTAAAAGCAAGACTTGAAATGGCAAAGTTAGCTAGACAATGGCAATACTGGTCGAGGAAGATTGCAGAAGCGGCCAAGATGATATTAGTAACATGTGAAGTCTATGTGTTTGGTAGCGTAGTGGAAGGCCATATGACAGGAGGAAGCGATGTCGACATTTTAATAATATCTGATAATGTCCCCTCAAAAGCAAGGGAGAGATGGAAGTTAAAAGTTATGATAGAAGAGCAGGCAGGGCTTCCATTATATCATCCTTACGAAATACATTTAGTTAGCAAGAGAGAGGCTAAATGGTATATGAGGCATATAAGGAAAAAGGTTCCAATCAATGTGTAGTATATGTTGAACATGATATATACCATAATTGTGTCATAAACGTAATTGAGATGAGTTACCCTTTATGATTCTATAGTCTTTACCTTACAATATCTAAATTGATACTGTCAGACAAAAAATCTAAATAGTCTAAGCGAATTAGAGGAGTAATCGAGAGTGAGTATATGAAATACCATACATACTATGTGCCTTCTAATGTTAGGAGGAGGGAGATTTATCATAGGGATTGGATTGATTTCAATAAGAATGGTGTTATGGATCCCTATGAGGATCCAAAAAGACCAATTGAAGAAAGAGTAGAAGACCTCCTATCAAGAATGACACTAGAAGAGAAAATAGCGCAGCTAAGATCTACATTTTGTCCATCAGGATGTAAGGCTGGCAACCTCTCATGTGTTCTTAGGAACCTATCCCCTAAGGAGGGAGCTATTAAGGCGAATGAGCTTCAAAGGGAGGCCATAGAGGAAACACGCTTGGGAATACCCGTGATAATTCACGATGAATGTCTCCATGGGTGTGTAGCTAAGTTTTCTACGTCCTTTCCTCAGGCCATTGCTTTAGCTGCTACTTGGGATCCCGATTTAGTCTATAGAGTAGCCAAGGCAATAGCAAAGGAGACAAGGGCTAGGGGAATACGTCAATGCTTATCGCCCGTGGTCAACGTAATAAGGGATGTAAGGGCAGGACGTACTGAGGAGAGCTTTGGAGAGGATCCTTATTTAATGTCAGTAATGGCGTATGTATACTGTAAGGCCTTTAGGGAAGAGGGCATTATTGCTACGCCAAAACATTTTGTGGCAAACTTTATTGGTGATGGTGGTAGGGATAGTCATGAGATACATCTTTCTGAGAGATATCTTAGGGAGATATGTTTTCCTGGCTTTAAAGCGGCAATAAAGGCTGGCGCATTATCCGTAATGGCTGCTTACAATTCAATTGACGGAATTCCGTGTTCATGTAATAAGTGGCTTTTAACTGAAGTCCTTAGATGGGAGTGGGGATTCGAGGGCTTTGTCGTATCGGATTATAATTCTGTAAGTGGTATCGTCTATAAACATCATGTTACAGACAGGCCAGAAGTCGCTGCGAAAATGGCACTTGAGGCGGGTCTTGAAGTAGAACTACCCGAAATTTCCATATATGGGGAGCCTTTAATAAGGGCTGTTAGGGAGGGTCTTGTATCTGAGGAGGTCTTAGATGAGGCTGTTCGTAGGGTTTTGAGGGTTAAGTTCCTAATAGGGTTATTTGATAATCCCTACGTAGATCCCGAGAAAGCTGAAGAGATATGTAGCTCTAGGGAACATGTGGAGTTAGCACTTGAGGCAGCTCGAAAGGCTATAGTTCTCTTAAAGAATGAGAATAACATTTTACCACTTGATAAAAATAAGATTAAATCCATAGCAGTAATAGGGCCTCTCTCAGATGAATTGAGATTAGGTGGTTATAGTGGCATTCCTCGAAGCGTTGTAACGCCATTAGAAGGAATTAAGGAGAAGTTAACGGGTACCAATATAACGATACGTCATGCTAGAGGATGCCCTCCAGATATGGACATATACTTACCACTTGCTTCTATATACCTTATCCCACCTAATGGCAAGCCTGGTGAACATGGGTTGATGGTTGAATACTTCGATAATCCGGACCTTGCAGGCAAACCTGTTATCAAGAGGGTAGAAAGCCTTCCATGGCCCGGTGGATTTAGATATGAGTGGGGATATTATTCTCCTGATCCGAGGTTGCCTAGTGATGGTTTTTCTGTTCGTTGGACTGGTAGGCTTGTTCCTCCTGAGTCTGGATTGTATGAGTTATGCTTAATTACAAGCGGTGGTGGTGCTAGAGTTTGGCTTGA
>QMSL01000131.1 GCA_003649665.1 Thermoprotei archaeon
GGATCAGGTGCTGGCTTAATATATGCAAGCACCCTTCATAGTGCTCTTGATACACCCTTTAGACTACGTAGTATATACACAGCACTATTTGAGTTCTCCATTGGTCTAGGTTATCTCATAGGCCCTCTAATTGGAGGAATTATTGCTGAATTCAACTTAGCCATGACGTACATCCTCGCGTCCTTAGTTCCCCTAGGCATGGGACTGATCTTTATTTCGCTAGGCAGACGGAATTTACTTCCACGTTCCTCTTCATGAAATTCTTAATTCCTTATGGACTTCCTTAATGAAGTGCTTAACATCAGAGCCACATACCTCCACTAGCGTCTTCTCCAATTCTCTCAGTCTTTCATTGTCAAGCATGCTACATCTCCTCTCACGAATTACTTTCTCGCAGTACTCATGGGCTCTTCTTAAGAGCTCGCCTCTTTTTGCGGACGTTCTGCTAAGTGGTGTTCTATCGAAAAGCGAGGGCATATAAAGTTGCCTTCTATAGTTTCTCAACGTATGTCTATGCCCTAAGAAGTGCCCGCCTATGCCTACTTCCCTTATCACCTCAATTGCAAGTTCCTCTGCTCCGATATTGAAGCCCCTTAAAATCCTCAACGCATATCCACAAACCTCTTCGTCAAGTACTAACTTCTCCATACTTTGTACATTCTCAAACCCCAACATTCCGGGACCTGAGATAACATTAATTCTTCTCATGGCTGCAAGTATTGCTCCCATCATACTCTCTACACCCGCTTGATAATCTATTCGTTTTGAATCCGCCAAGCACATATAGGTATGTGTTGGTAAGCCGAACTCCTTAGCTAATTCAACGTATGCTAGGGATACTAAAATACTCTCAGGACTTGCGATAAGAGGCGTCCCATATCTCATATCGAGTAGACATGGCGAACCACCATATATAACAGGAGCACCCTCCCTTATAACCTGCGCTATAGTGATACCCGAGAGGGCCTCTGCATGATGCTGAACTAGGGCTCCTGCGATGGTTACTGGCGCTGTTGCTCCTATTTGTGGCATTGGGATTATCTCAGCTGGAACTCCTATTTTAGCACAATCCACTAAATTTTTAAGCGTTATCTTGCTCCACTTCAGGGGTGGTGATGGACACACATCAAATATGGCAATGGGCTTCTTCTCTATGTCACATACCGCATCTAGTATCCTTACCATAGCGGGTATTCCATCCTCTGTAAAAGCTCCCGTTACTATTGGCTTACTTGAAACAAGTAATATGGGATATAGTCTAATTCTATCCCTAATCATTATAGGGGCATCACTAGGAACGAGCGCTGTGCTTTGAAAAGCTATGTTCCTTAAGCTATCTGTTATTATCGCGAACTTAAGTAAATCTATGAGCGTTGCATCCCTTATCTTTCCCTCCCCATAATCCAAGATCTTAGTAGCAGCTGATCCTGGATTGAAGTATATATTGTCCTCGCTTAGCACTGCCACCAGTTTACCATCTCTATTAAATATTTCTATCCTCTTAGGAGCTTTGTTAAGAGCCCATCTCACTAAGTCCGGAGGCATCTTAACTATATCTCCTTCAATTAATGCTCCTCTATCCTTCAGTTCTTTACGCACATTAGCATCGGGTACCTTAACTCCTACTTCGTTTAGTACCTTAAGCGCTGCTTCATGGATTATCTTCCTCTCCTCTCTGCCTAGTACTTCAATGAAAGGTCTTGCCATACAGTGCTTATCTGTCTTAATGAAAGCTCTTATATACTTATCTATATATACACGTCCTTAATAATTGATACGTATGTAAAGGATATGTATCAACAACATGATCTCAATAAGGGAGTTGATACATGATGTTCAACTTTAAAATACGTGCATTAACCGTAGCATTACCATTCTCACCACTGGAAATATCCCATGAGAGATCTGCATTTGAGAAGAGCTTGCGTGTACTCAACTATGTAAGGAAGTCCTCATTAGAGCTTAACGTGCCCATATGGTCTCTTCGTGTAACCCTTAAGCCTATCTTCCTTAATGAAATTTCTAGAAACCCCAATATATTAAGAGATGTGGATGTGCTCCGTGACCTTAGTAAGTTTAATTATATCTCCATACCTATCATAATAAAGCTGGAAGATACAACCAAATCATGGAGTGCCCTTAAGCTCGTCCTTGAGGAATTCTTAAAGTTCGATAACTTATTCATTAGCCTAAATGTAACTAAATACTCATCAGCCGACGTTCCTTTAATTTCATCTCTTTATGCAAGAACCTTACAATTCCTTAGGAATCACAATGCATATA
The DNA here is from genome assembly GCA_003649665.1 of Thermoprotei archaeon. Classification (GTDB taxonomy): domain Archaea; phylum Thermoproteota; class Thermoprotei; order QMSL01; family B3-G16; genus B3-G16. Next base: position 2,284 of record QMSL01000131.1, read on the forward strand.
AGGCTCAAGCCAGGATCTCCCTTACTTTAAGAGGTCCCTTAGCAACTCCATATTTTCCATCGGCTGCTAGTCTCTTTGATGAATATTCAATAATGGCTTCGTTACTTTACGTAAAGTATCTCTCCAACGCAATTGAAGAGGGAAGCGATCTTGAATCAGCCGTGCTCTCTGCCTGCCGTTATGTAGAAAAAGTACTATCTGAGGTAAGCGAAAGCGTTGGTGTAAAGAATGCTGGAATAGACATCTCTATTTCTCCCTGGATTGACGAAAGCCTCCTTTCATTATTTAAGGCCTACCATAATGTAGACTTTCCTCATGCATATACAATCCGTTGTATAAATGAATGTCTCGATAGGGCGAGTAGGCGTATAAACTCCGTGGGGTTTAATGAAATGATGATGCCTCTTGCTGAGGATGAGTGGCTAAAGGAATTGGTAAAAAAAGGAATCCTCCGATTGAGGGATTTCATTGCACTCTCCGTGCTCTCGGTTGCTGGAGTAGATATGATTCCTCTACCCTTATTGGATATTAATGGACTCTCTTCAATTATTTATGAGATCCTAGCTTTTTCATTAGTCAAAGATAAGCCTTTTGGGGTTCGCCTTATTGCCACGCGATTAAGGAGCAATGATGAAATAAACATATCTCCTTTCGGCAATATTCCTATCCCTCTTCTTTAATTAGGGTCTACGTGAATCTTAAGGCATCCACGGCATTCTTGTCTATCTTAAGTCTCATCTTAATGACTTTCTCAGTCTCCTTTACATCATCGATCTTTATCCTACTGAACGTGCTATTTGATGGGATTTTCGATATCTTTATTCTCGTTCTCTCTTTATCTATCACTAGATCTAGACGTACTGCATGATTATTCATGTTGGCTAAGACTATAGTCCCATCACTATATGGGAAGAGTCCTACGTTAAATAATGCTCCGCCTACATTTCTTAACTTCACACCTATGTACTCCATGCTTATGTCCCTTATTATCTGACGGACTATCTCTGGATAATACTCCTTCATGTAGACGGCATACTTCGTAACACATAAGACGTATACTTTACTTCCCTCTTCTAGATCTACGCGATATATTGCAGGATATGTTCTAATTCCATCCGTTGCATGAAGCAGGATTTCCCCTCTTTCTATATTAAGTATCGGCCCAAACGGCATTCCATATGGTCTTCTATGCCATGATACAATGGTATTGCCATTATATACAAATGCCATGATATCCTTCACGAGTGCGATTATAGGTCTCTCGTGAGATACTCCAATTAAATCAAGGCCCTCTTCTCCAAGTCTTCCTTTAGCAATTAACTCAGCTGCAGAGGCAGTTACTATTAAGTTGGCTCCTCTCCTTGCCAAACCAAGTACGTCAACGTATTTTACATCGTTTTCTGTTATCAAGACGTAGTCGCCTTTTTTAATGGCTTGTGGCTTTACTACTTCTAGTGGTACTCCAATCATGCCGAACCAATCCTGAATGTAATTATCAAAAGGCGCCTGCACTGATGACTGTATGCTTAAAGATAATATACCTATGACATTTCCCTCGATGACTTTACTCAACCTCTTCATTAGCGGTATCTCCTTACTAATTTTCTCCATGTGTTCTTCTCTCTCTTTATCAATCAATGAGCCTGCATGGAATAACGTGATTTCATTTACTAGGCCTAGTACACTTAACCATCCTTGCTCTACGTATGCTTCTACTCCTATGGGAATCCTTAGATCGAAACCATTGTATGTATCAAACCATGCTCCACGAAGCTTATCACCTACTAACGCTTTCATGAGACGGATTATATAAAACGAACCATATCGCTGTGTCCC
>QMSL01000132.1 GCA_003649665.1 Thermoprotei archaeon
CGCTCTTCCTTAAATAGTGTAATTAAAGCTTTCCCACTTCCTGAGAGATCTGGACCGAATACTATGAGGGTATCTATCTTGCCATGTTTGGCTAATGTTTTAAGTAGATAGTTTATACCGTACACTGTATAGAGTGTTCCGATTATATTTACCATCTTCTGTGTTTCTCTAAGAGCCTTTAGTACTAATTCCTTCTTAGCCCACAACGTGCATATCGCTATGTTACTTGATGGATTCACTATCTTTATATCCATCTTCATTTACTTTTCCTCTTTACTCTAGCTCAATGCCCCCCTCTAAAACTAACGTACAGGATAGTTCTCGATTAAAGAAAAACATGACTCCTTAAGTATACTTCTTGTACAACTCTCTTATCGCATCCTCACGGCTTAACTTATCTTTCTTCATGAGCTTCTCTATATCCTTTTCAAGTACTAGTCTACCTTTAGTACCGTATGCTGTTGAATAGATGCTAAGCAGTTTCTCATACATTTGATCTATACTTAACTCCTCCCTTTTCTCTCTCGTCATGAAGTATATTTCTTCATCTTTTAATTCTATATCTACATGTTCTCCCTCCTTCCTCTCTATGACTACAGCAGTTCCGTACGCTGCAAACAAGGTAGCCATCCCCTGTAATAGATCGCTTGTCTCAAAGTCAACGCCTATTACCGCATTAGCTCCCATTTCCTTAGCCATATCAACCATTCTCTTTATGCATTCCAACCTTGCTTTCACCACTTCATCAGTATATGCAGTTACTTCTCCTCCGAAGAGTTGTTGGATTGATGCTACAATTCTTCCTCCCATGCCTCTAGTTCTTACCGTCATTCCGTATACTAGCCCTAAGATCTTCTTTATCTTACATCCTGGAACATATGGTAATGTGGTTACAAGTATGCCGAACACCACATCCTTACCTCCATATATTACTTATCATTGACTCTAAGAACCTCTTTCCTTTCTTTATCGAGTTGACTACGTCTATTCCTGTCTCGTCCTCTATTGCTAGCCATCCATTATATCCTACTTCTTTCAATGCCTTAAGATAATCACTCCATGGCACTAATCCTTCACCAACGGTCGCTCTCTTAGTCTCTGGATTATAGTCCTTAGCGTGAGTATGAACTATGAGCTTTCCAAGTATTTTCACTCCATTAACTACTTCCTCCTTTCCATACTTAAGGAGATTTGCTGGATCATAATTAACCTTAACTCCCTCGCTACCTATTTCCTCAATGAACTCCTTAAGGATAATAGGTCTTTCTAAGCCTGTCTCAATACAAAAATACGCTCCTAACCTCTCAGCATACTTCCCTATCTCAGTAATACTGTTAAATATCACATTATATCTAGGATCGCTTTTATCCTCAGGTATAACGCCGGGATGAGTAGTTACTATAGGTGCTTCAATATCTACCGCTAGCTCTAAAGCCTTCTTCGTCTTCTCAATTCTCTTATCAAGCCCTTCTGGATCATCTAATCCTCCTATCCCTTTCGTTCCACTAAGTTGGGCACAACAACCAGTTATTTCTAGGCCGTAAACATCCACTATTAAATGCCTTATCCTCCTCCTCTCCTCCTTTCCACATCTATCCGGATCTAAAAGGCACGGCACATCCGGTCCATAATCAACACACCAAAGTTGAACTCCTTCAACTCCTATCTCCTGAGCTATCTCAAGTTGTTTTCTTAACTCTTTCTCGCTCTTAGTAGTACCTAATGACCAAATGGTTACACCTATTCTAGGAGCCATTATTGCTCATCCCCATTATTTTCTATGATGCCACTCCTTATAATGTTAATTAAAGCCTTGGCAACTTTCGTTTCTAGCAATAAATTAACATCACCAAGTGCCTCCTCTAAAGTATCGTCATATGGTAACGCGCCTAAATATCGAACGTCCATTTTCTTAGCAAAATCGTATACCTTACTCTCTCCTCTCCTCATATTTTCAATAATCCCTAGTATCGGCACTTTGAGTATCTTCAAAAGTTGAATTAATCTCGATACTGTCTCTAAAGCTAATTTGGAGGGTGTGGTAATTATCAACGCATATACATCCTTTATCAATCGTATGATGTCAAGTACTTCATCGCTTGTGCCAGGAGGTAAATCTAATATTAAATAGTCGAGCTTTCCCCACCTAGTTATGGACAATAACTCTATTATAGCATTAACCGCATCCTCTCCCCTTAGAGGAAGTGGTCTTTCTTTCGCAAAATATCTTATTGACATGAATTTCACTTTCCTAAACGTTGGTGGAATTAATCCCTTCTCCTCTACGGGCATTATATGTTCCGGTACTCCTAGCACTATATGACACGAAGGTCCATTAAAATCTAGATCAAATAACCCAACCCTCTTTTCCATTAGGGCTAGTTCTAATGCCATTAATGATGATATTACGGTCTTCCCCACTCCTCCCTTTCCACTTACGACCATTATTTTCTTGTCTATATGCCTTAACCTCTCAGGAATTATCGAAAGACGGGGATCCATTAGTAACACCTCTTATAGCTGATATCCTAATGCCCCTTCCCTTTAACACTATGAAATCGGGACTTCCACACCTAGGACACTTTATAAAAACATGTGCGAGCTCCGGTATGAAGTGAATTGCCTCAGCCTCATCAGCTTTAAGATCCTTTTTAACATCGCTAAACTTCCATATGTTATTACAGTTCCTGCATTGAAATTCAGCCTCCTCCTCAACGAATATAAACTTCGCCTTTTCCAACAACGTACCTCTTTTTAACTCATTAAGAGCATCCTTTAGTATGTCGAGCTCTATCTGCTGAAGCTGACCAATAGCTATCTCTACACTAAGTACTGACTTTATTTTTCTTTCTTTTGCTATATCCAGTACCGTTTTTACAATTGATTCTGCTAGCGCCCACTCGTGGACCATACATAGCTTCTTTATGTATTGGGATTGCTTTTAAGAGTTTTTCATTACTTGATGCTCATGTGTATAACATGGCTAAACACATCCCTCATCAAGTTACATGCATTTAAAATCATAATTTAGAACTGTTCCTATAACAAACGTAACCTTTATATTATATCACAACTTAAAGTGAGTAAGGGTCTTGGTACATCATAACAATGCACGTGGTCTATCTGGCATCTGCTTGTGTCCTATTCCTAATGCTTCTCGTATCTTCTATATAGCGCTCCTCTCCCTCCTTATACCTTACCTCCAAATACTTAGTAGAGGTTTCATGGTGAGCCTATGCCTAAGCTAGAGGATATTCGGAGCGTGCTAATACTAGGCTCGGGCGGGATAAAAATAGCTGAGGCAGCGGAATTTGACTATAGCGGCTCTCAAGCAATTAAAGCATTAAAAGAAGAGGGGATAAGGGTAATCCTGGTAAATCCAAATGTGGCAACTATACAGACGTCTCTTGAGCTAGCCGATAAAGTTTATCTAGTTCCTGTAAGACCAGAATTCGTTGAGAAGGTTATAGCAAAGGAACGTCCTGATGGTATTCTCCTAGGCTTTGGTGGTCAGACAGCGCTAAACTGTGGTGTTGAACTAGCTAAAAGAGGAATATTGGAAAAGTATGGCGTAAAAGTGCTTGGAACACCTGTCGAGAGCATAGTTAAAGCCTCGGATAGGGATCTCTTCAGAGAGTTAATGATGAAACATGGCATTCCTGTACCGCCATCTAAGGCTGCATTCTCGGTTGAAGAAGCGCTAGAAGTTGCTGAGGAAATAGGTTATCCTGTAATGGTAAGGGTTGCTTTTAACCTTGGTGGTGCTGGATCGCTGGTCGCTTTCAGTAAAGAGGAACTCGCTAAGTTGGCTGAGAGAGCGTTAGCACAATCGCCTGTTAGGCAAATACTGATAGAACGTTATCTCCATCATTGGAAGGAGATAGAATTTGAAGTTGTTCGTGATTATAAAGGTAATACCGTTGCCGTTGCCTGTCTTGAAAACATGGATCCAATGGGAATCCATACAGGCGACTCAATTGTTATAGCACCATCACAGACCTTAACGAATCGTGAATATCAGCTATTAAGGGATGCATCAATAGCAGTAGCTAAAGCTATAGGTATAATCGGAGAGTGCAATGTTCAATTAGCCCTAGATCCAAGGTCTGAGAC
>QMSL01000133.1 GCA_003649665.1 Thermoprotei archaeon
AGTCGTTAACCTCGAATATTACAACATCTCCAGAACGTGCTCGTGCAGCAGGTTTATTCTTACTTGAGAATGAATAAAACCTATTACTTCTATCAACCCTCACCAATCCCATATTCGAAAATAAGCTCTTCTTATGATAAATACGTTACTATTGAAATGATAACGCACAATGACCTTAACGAAAAAGTTAGTATAACTAAAATTACAAAGAGGTGCTCGAGGGCCCCGCTCTATAAATCCACTTAAAACTTAAATAAGTAACAGATCCTAGTGTACAAGATGTATGAAGACGAACAAAAGGGTATTTATCTTAGGTATTGATGCATTATCCCCTAAGATTGTAGAACACTTTGTTAAAGAGGGGATATTACCTAATTTCGCTAAACTCATGAGGGAAGGTGGATTTTCAAAGGCTTTACCAGCCATACCAGCTCAGACTCCCGAGAATTGGACAACAATAGCTACAGGAGCGTGGCCAGGCACGCATGGAATTGCAGTATGGGGCCGGCATGATTACGGCAGGCCGGTTACTGATAAGCGAGGGCACGAAGCTATGTCATCAAATTTATGTAAGGCAGAATATTTATGGGAAGCGGCGGCTAGACAAGGTCTTAGAAGCGTAGTCCTTTACTTTATTGGCTATCCTCCCACGACGGATAAGGCTATATATGTGGATTGGTTCTGGGCTCCAGGTAGGTTCTATTTTGAAATATGTAGCGCCGCTTGCTACATCAATTACATATCAGAGGAGTTAAAGGAGAAGATTAAAGCTAGGCCACGTAGGTTTAAGGGAAAAGTCTTCTTAGTTGAATTCAAGAAAGCCGAAGGTTGGAATAATTTACCAGAGGGCAAGACGCCGCCATTAGAGGGAGAAATCCACGTAGAGCCTAATGTAGGAGGTAAGGGAGTAACATATTATGTCTTATTACTGGATAGCAAAGGTGAAGGTTATGATAGTTGCTTAATAGCCAAGGAGAAAGATGCAAGTAAAGCATTGTGCATATTAAGACCTGGTGAGTGGAGTGAATGGTTCAAAGAGGAATTTGAGATCGAGGGAGAGAAGAAGATAGGAACAGTGAGATTCAAGTTAATAGAGTTATCAAAGGATGGTAAAAGGTTTAGATTGTATCGTTCACAGGTATATCCAATCTCAGGATTTACGCATCCACCGGAGGTAGGAAAGGAACTTGTAGAGAAAATAGGCCCGTACATAAATGAAGGAGTAACCTTACTATTCTTCGCAGGGCTAGTAGACGAGCAGACATTTATTGAAGAGCATAGGTATAGGATAAAGTGGATTTCAAGGGCAGCTAAGTATTTAATGGATAAGTACAATGCATCAATATTCATAATGCACTGGCATCCGATCGATGCTGCTCAACATCGTACATTAGGACAAGTAGATCCAGAAGGAGGAGAATATGATCCCACTAAAAGGGAGAAGGCAATGCACATACTAAAGATAACCTATCAGTTAGCAGATGAGCTTGTTGGTGAATTCTTGAAGTTCGTAGACGATAAAACGTATGTTATAGTAGTTTCAGATCATGGAAATGCACCTAATAAGAAGGTGTGCTCAATAGTAAAAGCCCTTGCTGAAAGAGGGCTTGTATGTATTGAAAAGGATGAGAAAGGAAGGGAGAGGGTTAACTGGAAGAAGAGCAAAGTGTTCATAGACCTAACCAACGTCTACGTAAACTTAAAGAGCAGATATGTTGATGGAATAGTAGATGACTCCGAGTATGAGAAGATAAGGGATGAAGTCATAGATGTCTTGAGAAGTTGCAAGGATGATGAGGGCAATTATGTAGTTCTCTTCGCCTTGAAGAGAGAGGATGCACCATTAATAAATCTATGGGGACCTCATGTAGGAGATGTAGTATTTGTATATTCACAGGGATTCACATGGGGAACAGAGCCAATGGAACCTCGCTGTAGAGTTAGAGGAGGAGCAAATCATGGATCACAACCTCCAACAGCCGAGACGGAGTTCTCATCAAATTATGCAGCATTCTTCATAATAGGACCAGGAATTAAGAGGGGATATAGAAGACCAATAGATTTCTTAGGCCCAGTTCAGTTAGTTGATATAGCGCCCACAGTATCATACTTATTAGGAATACTACCACCAAGACATAGTCAAGGTAGAATTCTCTATGACTTCCTTGAAGGATGGGATGTCTCAGAAATGAAGAGAAAAGGAGAACCAATAAAGAGAAAAAGGGAACTACCGCCCTTAAAGGGAGATGTAACTGATCTCATAATATAGTGTAAGTTAATGCTAACCTTTTTCTGCTTTTAGCTTGCCTACTTCTCTTATTCTTAGTTATTGATTAGAGATAGCAACTAAGTCTCTGTAATTGAAAGTGTTAATACTAGGGTATTTTTATAACTCCTCTTACCCGTAATATTTCCTTCATCTTCAGCAACTAAATCATCCTTAAGTACAATAGCAATTGTCACTGCTGTACGGTCTATGTAGTCATTCAAGATGCCTTCAATACGTTCTCGAAAATTACTGAGGCATAGAGTTTAACTCTCCAGTATTTATGTGAACATCCTTTCATTTTAATCTCTAAATCTCTTAATGTGCTCTTTCCTATGTTTAACCCTCAAGACGTACCATTTATCTCTAAAATTATTATTCCTACCGGTAGCAAATAAATAGTGTCAATGATCACCTCTCTTTAAACTTACTTAGATCTCTTCTAAGTTTAACTTCTTTCTGACTTATCTCAATCTCCTTCTTGGAATAGATGAGTTCTGGAAGTTCATGTCTTGACCTTAAGCTCTCTCTAAGCAATTCATTTTATAGCTCTGGAAATTGATCTCACTGTACCAGTTCATATGGACTTATTCCCAGGAGGTCTAGGAGTTCCTTTATGGCTAGTTTAATCGTTTCATTCTTCCTCTCATAAATCCTAGCTCTTGCGATAGGCTTCATATCTACTAATCCTTTCCTCCTTAACTTAGCAAGATGATGAGAGACTAAGGTTAAGTCAAGTCCTAGAACACAGGAGAGGAGACATACACAATGGGGTTTTCTAAGAAGAGCAAGCATTTTAAGCCTTACTGGATTAGCAAGACATTTTAAAATCTTAATGACCTTATTTACCACTTCTTCATTAGGTACATTAACAACTTCATCAAGCCTTCCTTCGCTTTCATAGAAGCTTACTACATCCTCGGGCATATTTATACTCGCCAATATCTCCCTTATTTTCACTCATTACACCGTTTAGAACTGAATGGAGCAAAGTTTAAAAGAGTTCATTTGAAAAATTTTTCAAGTGGCGATAGCATGAGCCAAATAATGCATTGGATTTACGTTTTAATTACAGCAATAATACCAGGGTTCCTAGCGACGTGGCTCGGAATAGGAGGATGCTTCCTGAGAATACCTATGATAATGTATTTCTTCAAGGTATCAATAAAAGCAGCATACTGTATAAACCAAGCAGTTATAGCACTAGCAACAATACCAGGAGTGATAGTACATTATAGGAATAGATATGTGTACGGAAAAGGACTAATCGTAGCGGCAATCACATCATGCCTAGGAGTAATCCTTGGAGCTTATGTAGTAGCTAAGTATTTGCCAAGGTTAGTGTTGAGAGCGATATTCGGCTTCGCATGTACAGGAATAGGAATCTACGTGTTAAGAAAGACAATGAAGATGAAAGAAAGGCTAAAAACAATAACAAGTCTCAAAGATGTGGGAGAACTAGAGCATGGAGCCAAGCTAGCCCTATTAATGTTCATAGCAGGCTTCGCAACGGGGATATGCGGGTTCGGAGGGGGCATATATTTCGTACCAATATTCATGGGGTTGGCGTATCCAACTCACGTAGCAATAGGAACCTCAAGTGCACAGATGATATTCACAGGAGGCATGGGCTCAGCGGTACTGACATATCACGGCTATATGAACTTAAGCTTATTTCTCTCAATAGGCATACCAACATTAATAGCATCATGGCTAGGAGCGAAGGCGGCAAGAAGATCGCCGCCATATTTGTTAAGGATAGTTTACGCACTGTCGATAATAGCAGTTGGACTCTATGTGGCTATAGACGCATTAATGAAGATACTTTAAATGCGCA
>QMSL01000134.1 GCA_003649665.1 Thermoprotei archaeon
AAGAGATAATAAATGCGGTATGCAAAGCTATATTAGCGCATAGCTTCTCCTTAGGATATGAAGCGGACACTCTTGAAGCGAAAATAGTCTCTGATGCAGATAAACTAGATGCAATAGGAGCAATAGGTATTGCTAGGTGCTTTATGGAATCTACATTGAGGAAGAGAGGTATTAGTGAAACCATAAAGCATTTCAATGAAAAACTCCTCAAGCTGAAGGATTTAATGTATACAGAAGAAGCTAAGAAGATGGCTCTAAAAAGACATAAATTCATGTTATACTTCCTGTCACAATTAAAAGAAGAGCTTAGAGAAGCAACAATAGATGATGATCCTCAGTTACTATGATGTATATTACAATATTTCGTGAATTAAAAATTGAGAGGTAAGGAGAAATGGTTAAAATAGAGCATTATGAGTTTGGCAAGATAATAATCGATGGGAAGGAATACAATAGAGATGTGATAGTATTCCCAGACAGAGTGAAGGACAATTGGTGGAGAAAAGAAGGACACAATCTATGCCTTCAAGACATAGAGGAAGTTATCGATTATAATCCTGAAATCCTAGTAATAGGGACTGGCTATTACGGATTCATGAACGTTCCTAGAGAGATTATAAAGGCACTAAATGAGAGAGGAATAGAAGTACGTATAGCAAAAACTAAAGAGGCCTGCAAGGTATTTAATGAGCTAGTAGAGAAAGGAAAGAAAGTAGTAGCAACGTTACATCTCACATGTTAATTTACAAGCATAATCAAGAGCCAAGCTTGATATTTGGTACTATGTGTTTACGAATTGAAGAGATTATTAGTTGCGTAGTGGGAGCTATCTTAGTTTATTATATTTTCATTCTTAATAAAGTAATGCATATGCATTGTTTATTACACTAAACAGTTAGGACTAGCCATATTAGTAGTAATTATGATGAAGTTCTTAAGGAATACTTACATAGAATTACCAATACTCTGGGCTCGTACTTTTCCTTTTCACATTAAGTCCGTCATCTACATGTCTCCATATCCCTGAGGCTATGTCCAATATCTGAATGCCTAACATGCTCGATAATTTATCAGATAGGAGCACTTCCCTTTCATGATCTGCTATAGCCACATTCACGTCATCAACTTTTCTGCATAAATCAATTAAATGAACCTCTACTTCACGCTCTACGAATAAAAGGTTATATAAGCCCATAGGAGTCTCGTATATTAAAACACGAGCTCTAGGCGGCCTTAGAGGTAGGCCAAGATATTCAGCTAGTCTCCTCGGAAGTAATATCTCTGGTTCGTTAACTTCATATCCGCTATTAACTAACGCAGATGTCTCTACTTCAATACCTGATGATCTAGATTTGATTCTAATTCTAACCCTAACGCCCATTAGAAATCCTCCTTAATCGCTTAAGCTTAGGAAGCTTGGCGCGTCGTAAACGACCAAACCTCCTTGTAGGCCTCATAATATTGATCCTCAAGCTATACTTAGCTAAGCTTACTTATAAGCTTAAGCACTCGAGAATAATCAGTTATGGAGACGTTGGGGAAATCGCTACTATTATCTAGCGTAATGTGCTTCAACTAGTATAATGAAATTCATGAGCTAGACCTAGCCTTAGTAGTTCCAACTAGTTTCTCCATAGGTACATTTGTTATTTCACGTCTTTTTTCTCGTCGTCTCAATAGTGTAGAGAATATAGGCATTAAATTTGACAACACTATCTCGGTAGTTATTAGTGAGGAGAGGAGGTGCTTGCTAATTATATCGTACTGAAGGATTAGAGAAGCTACAGCAGCTGCAGCAAGTCCATGAGGCACCATAAAACTTAACTTCAATCTCTCTGCTCCAGACTTAATTACCGGTGATAGTGCTAAATATCTTGCAAAGATCATACAAGATATGATCACAAGCGCACTCCACAAGAAAGAATAACTTATATATTGAACGTCGAAGAGTATACCGAGTGCTATATAGAAGAATGTCCTTATGAAGAATGTTATCTCCTCATGGAAGTATACTATTATATGTCTGAGCCTGAACGGCTTTTCCATTCCTAAGAACTCGCTAAAAGCGCCTGCATTACTTAGCAGTAGACCTACCATTAGGCAAGCAATGGCTCCAGAGCCTCGCATTATCTCAACTAAGGAATATAATAGTAACAGAAAGGCCAATGTCAACATGTAGCTGAACTTCATATTCTTCAACGACTTAAGAACTTTAATCCATATAATGCCGCTGAACAGGCCGAACACAAGCCCTATGGAGAAGCTGCTAACTATACTATGAAGTGTTTCAGAAAAGGCTAGTTCATTACCATTAGATATGAACTGCATTAGTGCAAGGCTGACTACTATAACAAGGGTATCGCTAAACGTAGAGTCAAGAGTAATAATAGCCTTTACATCATCGGATTCCGTAAGTCCCCTTATTAAAGGAATTGCAACAACACTACTAGCCCCTCCGAGAATAGCTCCGGGCAAAAAGGATTCAATTAAGGAAAGGCCTAAGAGCTTGCGTGCAGGAAATGATATGATGATAGAGGAGAGGACTAAGTACAGCGCAGATGTGAGCATAGCCTTCCACACATTTTTTAATACTTCAGAGAGATTTAGGCTGAGGCCAGCTTCAAAGAGAACGACTACTAGAGCTACATTCGAAAGAACTGAGAGAAGCTCTTCAAAGGTAGTCGGCGATATTATCTTAAAAACAGGGCCTATCAGGATACCAGCTATTATCAAGATTACTGCCTCAGGTACTTTATGCCTCTCGAATAAATATGATGCAATGAATCCAAGGAATACTATTAGAGAAACATCTACAAAAGCACTAATATAACCCATCTATCTCGCCTTTTAAGAATAGTAATCTACTATCTGTCCTAATTATGATATAAGGATTATGGTATTGATTGAAGAAAGTTTAAATAGCTTGAATAGCAGAAACGTGCTATCATAACGTTAGCTTTGCCTAGAGATTGAAGATAAAGACAGCTAACGCCCAGCCTCAAAGTAACGCTTAATATCATTAAGAACAGTCACATCACCTGCTAACAGCTTACCATACTTCACTATTTCACTTATGATCTTCCTCTTCTCTCTGGCCATCTTTAATATCTCCTCAGTGGTGTACACCATTAAGTCTATGTCTATCGGCATTAAGGGATCCATAAAATCGACAAGCCTATCAATCGGCCTTTTAGGGACATCATCAGCTATTATTACTATATCTGCATCTGAAAAAGCTGTGTAATCACCTCTAGCAAGAGATCCAATTAGAAATACAGCCCTAGCGCCTCTCGCTATAGCCATCTTAGCATACTTCTTTAAGGCGACCATCACCTTATTATAATCAAGAACGAAGAATTTTACGTCTGCAGTATTCGACAATCTCCTCTGCATATCTTACCGCCCTCTCAGCATCATCTTTAGTATAATAATCTAGGGGAGCTCCCTCAGGATGAAAATTAGGATATCTCGTCGGTATATAATGTCGATCGAGCTCCTTAGCCTTATCTATCATATTTATAGGAGGCCTTTCTTCATTAGGGAGGGATTGAAGCATTCGTGATATGGAATGGCCCCAAACTTCAATACCTAATTTCTGATAAAGCGCTTTTACAGCCTTCTCTGCCGCCTGCTGGGCAGCAAAACAAGCCCATTCATAATCCCCAAATTTAATGGATCTCTTAGCATGCTCAAGATCCCTTAATGCTTGTCTTAGCCAATCCTTTGCTCTAGATACCAAAGTATTTGCCCTCATCTCACTAAACAACTCCTCAGTATTTATGCATTACTTTAACTGCAAGCTAAATTGCGTGAAAGAAACATTTCACGCAATGTAAGGGAATTTCGAAATTTTATGCGGTTAGGGCTTTGGCAGAAATACTATTTCTGCATATTCCACTACTGCAGCTATGAAGAGTATGAATGCTACATATACGGCTGTCTTCAGGGAATACGACAATTTTCTTCCGTTTACAGCAGCGTAAAGGGCTAATCCGTAAGCTATTGACTCTAGTATTCCATGAGGTAGGAAAAGCGAGATAATACCTATTAGTCGGTGTGTGATGCTAATTGTGCTCATTGTTGCT
>QMSL01000135.1 GCA_003649665.1 Thermoprotei archaeon
ATATATTAATCAATATTACTGGGGATTGGATTGATAGATAAAGAGATATTTCGTTCACCACCAAAGGAATACAAAGGAGCGCCGTTCTGGTCGATAAATGACATACTTAGGCCGGAAGAAGTAAGAAGACAAGTCAAATTAATGGACGAGGGAGGATTTGGTGGAGCCTTCTTCCATGCAAGGGAAGGCCTTGTAACACCATTCCTAAGTGATGAGTGGTTTAATTCATTTAAGGTAGCGGTTAATGAGGCTAAGAAGAGGGGAATGTACATATGGATTTATGATGAACTACGCTGGCCCTCTGGCTTTGCAGGAGGTCTTGTACCATCTTTAGATGAAAGATATAGAGCAAAAGCATTAGTAATGATAATTGACAACATAGCGTTCCAAGGCAAAGAGGTAATAGCGACCTTCAGATGTAAATTGGGAAAAGATGGCCTTCCTAAAAGCTATGAGAAGGCTAAACCTGGAGAAGCAAGTAGTGAGTACGTATACTTGACCTTCTTAAAATACGTAGCACCTATAGGAGATCTATGGTATAGCGGCTTTTGTTATGTTGACCTATTAGATAAGCAGACAGTAAGGAAGTTCATAGAGATAGCATATCAGCCATACGTCAAGAGATTCAAGGATGAAATAGGGAAGACAATACCAGGCGTATTTACAGATGAACCTAATATATCATCAAGTAAGCCTAAAGCCCCTTGGAGAATACCGCCTAGAGGAGCAAGATTTCCACTATATGCCCTGCCCTGGACTGACGAGCTGCCAAATCGCTTCAAGGAGCTTCATGGCTATGATCTACTGGATAGGCTACCTGAACTATTCTTTGATATAGGAAACTACATGAAGACTCGCTATGATTACTGGAAGACTGTTACATTGATGTTCGTCGAGGCTTTTTCTAAGCAAATATATGAGTGGTGTGAAAAGTACAATCTAAAACTAACCGGACATTATTTAGCAGAGGATACACTTATATCTCAACTAACATGTGCTGGTGCTGTCATGCCACATTATGAATACATGCACATACCTGGAATAGATCATCTTGGAATGCATATATGGGGAACGTTGTTAACAGCAAAACAAGTAGCCAGTGTTGCTAATCAGCTAGGAAAGGAAAGAGTATTATGTGAAACATATGGTTGTACGGGGAACTATCCATCTTTTGAGGATAGGAAATGGATTGGAGATTGGCTATTGGTCATGGGCATAAACTTCCTAAATCATCATCTCGTACCGTACTCAATGAGGGGAAGGAGAAAGAGAGACTTCGGATTGAATTTCCACTGGAGCCAGCCATGGTGGAGGTATAATGCTCTAATTGAAGATTACTTCACCCGTCTTAGTTATGTGCTTTCCCAAGGAATGCGCGTCGTAAACGTATTGGTAATACACCCAATCGGTAGCGTTTGGGCAAGCTATTCTCCTGCTAATTATGAGAAAGCAAGAGAAATAGATGAACAATTTAGGAGTTTACTACGAATGCTTCTAGGCCTTCATATAGATTTCGAGCTTGGAGATGAAATACTAATGGAGAAGTATGGAAGGGTAGAAGAAAGAGCCCTCTGCATAGGCAGAGCCAAGTATGATGTAGTGATAATACCACCTTGTTATACATTATCTAAAAATACCGTAAAGTTGCTCAGCGAGTTCATAGAGAGAGGAGGAAAAGTCATAGCCATAAAGCCTATTCCAACTATGGTTGATGGTGAGGAAAGTGAGGAAATAAAGAAGTTAATGAAGAAAGTACGCATCGTAGAGAAAATAGCATATGAGGATCTAAGAAAAGCCTTACATGATATATCTAAACAGGTAATAATAGAAGGTGATGAAGAGGGAAATGTACTTTATCACCTTAGGAAAGTAGATGATTCATTAGTGCTATTTCTATGCAATGTAAGCAGGGACAAGAGATACGATATGCTTAAAGTTGGGATAAAGGGTAGATATAAAGTTGAGAAGTGGGATGCCTTCACGGGAGAAGTTATAGAGATTCCAGCGGAGATTCAAGACGATTATACATGGCTTAATATATCATTAGATCCTGTCGGTTCCTTATTACTAGTGCTTAGGCCAGGAAGACCCAAGAGAGGAACATTACCGAGACTAGTGAGAGTAGGAGATATGAAGATAAGTGACAAGTGGCTCGTGAAGAGGCATGAACCAAACGTATTAGTCCTCGATTACTGTAGAGTGAGTACAGGAGGAGCTTGGAGTGAGCCATTACCAGTACCATTAGCCCATGATAAGATAACGAAGAAAGGCATGGGAACTAAGTACAGACTTAGATTTGAGTTTACATCAGACGTAGAATTAAGAGGGAGAGAGGTATATCTAGTAATAGAGAACCCTGAGAAGTTAGAGAGAATTACCGTAAATGGTGTAGAAATAACGAAGCCATGTGGGCACTGGATAGATTGGAACTTCGTTAAATTTGACATTTCAGAAGTCGTAGGCAAAGGACTTAATACTGTCGAGTTAGAGGGAGTAGTAGACTTAGAACCTGAAATAGAAAACATATACATAATTGGTGACTTCGGAGTAAAAGTTGCACCAAAGGGAAAGGCTAAGATCATAGAGGAGCCAAGGGAGGTTAAGATAGGCGACTTGTGTGCTCAAGGATACCCATTCTATGGAGGATGTATAGACCTCATAAGGCAGGTAGAGATCCATGTACCGGAGGATTCAAAGGTTTATCTAGAAATGGGGAAGCTAATGGCAGCACTTGGAATAATTTATGTTAATGGAAAGGAAGTATGTAAGGTAATAGGAAGATCACCCAAGGTTGAGATAACCGATTACATAAAGGAGGGAGCCAATGAAATCAGAGTAACCCTAGTTGGCACGTTAAGGAATGTCCTTGGTCCCCTACATTATACCGGTGGAGATCCAGAGTTTATCTCTCCTGAGACATTCCTCTACATAAAAGAGAGATGGACTGATGAATACGTGTTAATGCCCTTTGGAATAGATGATGTGAGGGTAGTATTCTATAAAGAACTTAAGGGCAAGGAATGAACTTAAACATATAACTTTCTTTTAACCTTATGGTAATCTACTGTGGGCACGAAAATTACTGCGGCTATTACGGAACCGTACATCCCCTTAGGAATCCTCTCTATACTTTCTATTTTCACCTTTATTTCCTCAAGATCCATCTTCCTAACCTCTGCCATTCTTAAGAGTTTTCGTATAAGCTCATCTTTCAACTCCTCCTTATTGACCTTACCATAAGCTTCTACGACGATACCGTACCTTCCATATTCCTCGCTAACGCCAAAGGACCATGCAACACCTGCGCTTATCGAATCTCCTTCACTTCCCTCAATTCTTGCCATGATCGTAAAGACGATGGCACCAGGAGTTATGGGGACGAAATCAACCTCTACTGCGTCTGCAGGTAGTATTGATGATACGGGAACGAGATTACACTGGGCAATTCCAGCATTCATTAGCGCCTCATCAAAGGCATTTAATTCTGAAACAGGGCTTAATGCCTTACCAGCAGTAACAAAGAAGTACTTTGGTAAGTGAGGATCACGCTTAGAGACATCTTCCTGCCTCATACTATACCCTCCACATATCATAATGCCTTAACTTTTAACGCATTTCTCTATAAAAGGATTACCTTAGGACTTAAAGTTAACTTAACTTGAAGTTGTAATGTACATAACAAAAATGTAATTTATGGAAGTAAGAAAAAGTATGTTGTACACCTTCGCTAACCTATTATGTATCTTGGTATTACTGCGATTCCACCTACGAACCAACATAGTGCTGAACCAACACCGACACCAGCAACGAATGGTATTAAGATCTCATCATGTACTCTCATACCACCGAACTTTATGACCAAGTACTTGATTAGCCAAGCAACGAAGGGCGTAAAGGGCTGAGGAGTAGCGCTACCAACGCCTATATAAACGCCTATTGGATCGAATGGCCACCATACGAAGCGCATTCTTAAATAGGATAGTATACCTATTATAATTGCACCTGCTAGTGCTTGAGGCCACCATGGTCTAACACCAGGTCTTGATTGCCAAGTTGCAGGCTC
>QMSL01000136.1 GCA_003649665.1 Thermoprotei archaeon
GAGAAGGACTGCTAAGCTCGCAAAAGATATCCCCGAGCTAAGACCCTTCATAACTGACGTACCCTTAGAAGTCAACAACGCTCTGGATAGGGGAAAGAAGGTATTGATTGAAGGCACGCAAGGGCTATTTTTGTCCTTATACCACGGTACATATCCCTTTGTGACGTCAAGGGATACTAGTGCATCTGCTGTATGTAGCGAAGTAGGTATTGGTCCAAAAAGAGTAGATCACGTTATAATAGTCTTTAAGGCTTATGTCACAAGGGTAGGAGGAGGTCCTCTAATAGGGGAACTTCCTAAAGAAGAAGTATTGAAAAGAGGATGGTTAGAAAAGGCTACAGTAACTGGAAGGATAAGGCGTGTAGCTCCTTTTAACTTAACGATGGCAAAACGTGCCATAATGATTAATAGTGCTACGCAAATAGCTTTAACTAAGCTAGATGTACTTTATCCTGATGCAAAAAGCATAAGGGAATATGAGAAGCTACCAAGAAAGGCTAAACGCTTTATAGAGATGATCGAAAAGCAATTAAGAGTTCCCGTAACGCTCATCGGCACTGGTGAGGACGTTAATGATATAATTGACAGAAGGATAGAACTTAACGTCTCTCCTTGAGCTCCTTCAATATAAGATCAAGCTTTTTATCTATTTGAATTAAGAGTGAATAAATCTTCACTAAATTAACTCCTCCCTCAGTTCCTTCCTTTTGAGATATAGCGCTCTCGCTTTTTCCTCTCTCCTTAACAACCCTTTCAAACCATTCCCTTGCTGAATGCACTTCAATTGACATCGATCTCTTTATACATTTTTCTTCACTTAAACATTTCCTAACACTTCCTAAAGTAGCAAGTCTGTACTTCGTTACGATGTAACTATTTAAATTAACTTTCTTACAATAATAATCTGGTGCTAATTATGATGAACATCTCTGAAGGCAATATAGAGGGCTTCAGAGTAAAATTTATTCATATGAACAATCTTATAATAGGTGTCACTACGAATATAGGTCCTAGGATATTATACTTAGCGCACAAAGAAAACCCTAATATAAATCTATTTGGTGTTGTTCCTGACTTCGGTATTGATACACCTGAGGGCAAATGGAGAATATTCGGCGGACATAGATTATGGGTTTCTCCTGAAGCAATGCCTAGATCATACTCACTTGATAACAAACCAGTCAAAATTAAAATAGTCGATAGAAAAGTCATAATTGAAGGCAATCCTGAACCACAAAACTCAATTAAAAAGAGGATTCTGATAAGACCCAGTAGCGACAGTAATAGTATCGAAGTCGTTCATGAAATTGAAAATATTGGAAGATGGCCCATAAAATTTGCATGTTGGGCCATTTCCGTCATGAGGAAAAATGGCTTTGCTATACTTCCAATTAAGGCGAATCCTGTAGATGAGCGGGGGCTCTTACCAGATAGAGTCATAGTATTATGGCCATATACTAGCATTAACGACGCACGGTTAATTTTAGGCACGAACTACGTTTTCGTAAGGCAAGATCCTAACATAAAGAAACCCGTAAAGATAGGTGTAAAAGCACACCCTCCTTATGTTGCCTATTGGGTTAAAGGCTACCTCTTCGTGAAACAAATATCGGTAGAAAAGGACGCTGAATATCCTGATTTTCAATCTAACATAGAGGTCTATACTAACGATTTATTCTTGGAGTTAGAAACTCTTGGTCCGCTAAGGGAAATAGCACCAGGAGAGGTTAATAGGCACCGTGAGATATGGAAAGTAGTTAATGTGGGAGAACTCAGACCTCTAGAAGAAGATATTGCCAAAATCGAACATACCATTCAATAAGAACCTTGGAGGAACTATACTATGTTCAGGATTTTTTCTAGGCTATTTATTATATATGCATTGTCGCTTAGCTTAATCATACCTATATTAAGATCTCTCTTGATAAGCACTGCTTTAACTCCAGCTAATAGTGCTCCTGCAAAATCATTCATAAGGCTATCCCCCACATGAACGATATCATTTAGGTTACAGCTTGCTAGATCTGAAAGCATGCAGAACACTTGTTTGTCTGGCTTTTGCATGCCTATCTCATCACCAAATAACGTCACGTCTACATACTTTAAGATACCGTTACGATAGAGTATGGCGCGAGTGATCATACCTGGCCAAAACATCACATTGCCAAGAAGCGCTATTTTAAGTCCCCTTTCCCGTAATCTCTTAAGTGTAGGAACAACATCTGAATAGACTAGATTACTTATCCCTTCATCATATATTGACTCAGCAACTGCTTTAAATAATGTATCAACGTCTATATTGAGCGCTTCTGCAAAGAAAATAGCCGAATCATAGACTGGTCTCTTGAACTTACCTTTAAGTCTAGCCATGAGGGCTAACTTATACGCTTTATCGATGATCTCCCTAACTTCATTATAATCCCTTTTAGTAATCGCCGCGATATTATTCGAAACTATATTGTAAAACTTTGACAGATCGAGTATTGTCCGCCATATATCAAACGACACGAGCTTGATCACTTCTATCCCCTGCCTATAACATCACTATAACGTTTACATAAAAATATCTCCGGAGACCATCCATATAATTCTCGTACCACCAAAGGAACTTAGTGAATGCTATCACTATATTATTTGTCATGGTTGAGAATATAATACATCGTAATACGTGATATATTTTAAAAGACTTGGTATACGCTAAAGGTATAAAATCTAATGAGGAATAACTTACTTACAGCAGGGTCTTAGACATGCATAGAGTGCCTATAATAATCATCTGGCTTGACTGTGTACCAGGAGATCTCTTCGTAGACATGTATAGTAAAGGAGAGTTATAAGAAACATTGAAGGAGTCTTTGAAAATGGAGTGAAGATGGATAATGTAATAACATGCTTTCCAACGGTGACGGAAGCAGCAGAAGGAGGTATAATATCGGGACTTTTTGCTGGAGAAACAAATATGGTAGGCGAGAGATATTTTTCGAGGAAGTTAGGAAAGGTAATGCATTATAAACTGAATGCCTCTCCAGAGATGGATTTAAGTCCGAAAGCTAAGGAAAGGATTATAGATACCATAGTAGGCGATAGCATTTCAATGGGTAGACTTAT
Organism: Thermoprotei archaeon; assembly: GCA_003649665.1. GTDB lineage: Archaea > Thermoproteota > Thermoprotei > QMSL01 > B3-G16 > B3-G16. Next base: position 3,109 of record QMSL01000136.1, read on the forward strand.
CAAGACTTCACATGAAGAAGTATATGATTTACTCGCTAAGAGTTATGGAAAAGTGGACTCCCTTAAAATGATCAGCAGAATCATAGAGACAATAAGTAAAGTAGTATATTCTAAACGACCTCGTTTACTATTCTTCACGATATCCTCAGACACAATATCTCATATGTATGGAAGGAACAGCGATGAGGTTCAGGCGTTCATTAAAGAAGTTGGTAGGAATTTCCCGAGATTAATTAATTCGTTAGATGACGTCTTTGGAAAAGGGCAATATCTTGTGTTCCTATTTTCAGACCATGGTATAACGAACGTAAGAAACCATCTAGATCTTCCATCTCTCCTATTAGACTATGGATTCAAACCTGCTTCAACAGATGTCATAGCTAGCGAGGAAAGTAATGCTGCTGCACTATCTAATGGACGAAGGATGGGACTTCTTTACTTTGCTCATCCTGAGAGAGGATGAGAGTAAGACCTAGTTATAAAATGTTAAGGAGTTATAGGCTTAGGGGAAGGAATGTGGATTTACCTAAACTCCTTAGTGAAGAGGAGGCATAGAACATGTGTTTATAAAGCGAGATGAGAAGGCCGTGATGGTTATTTCAGAGCGAGGTGAAGCATTGATAAAATATGACGCTATTACGAACAGATATAGGTATCGTGTCATAAGAGGAGATGATCCAATGGAGTATGACTTAGTACCTTCATGGATGAGTGAGGAGGAGCTGTTAAGGAGAACTATTACAAGCCCTTATCCAGATGGGGTAGAAACATTAAACTGTAGCTTTTTGTATTCTTTCTGTATTATTTTGTTCTTGGCGTTATGTTTATAGTGTGTAGTGTTAGTAATTCTCATGAGTATGCGGGTGATGGGAGCTTTGCTC
>QMSL01000137.1 GCA_003649665.1 Thermoprotei archaeon
ATGCCCCTAAGTCTGCCTAGACTATGTAAGCATATTTTCTCAACGTTCGCCTCCTCACATGCTTTTACAAGTCTTTTTAGCGGATCTCTACCTTGAGGATAATGTACGTGGAAATCGATTATCCTCAACATTATATCACTTCCATTAATAGGTTACTTTAAAAGTAAATAAAATAGATATTATTTAACGTATATTCATGTTCAAGCAAGTACATGAATAGCTTCTTACTTAAAGTGACCACACTTCTTAAGGAATTTGATCACTTCAGATACATAGTCAATAGCCTCCTTTACAATATTATTAAGCAATTTTTCGCCGTACTCCTTCGTGGCCTTCGTTGGCTCACCCCATACGCCATATGGCGATATGTCAAGCATCGATAAGTAATCTAAGTAATCCCTAGTAACGTGAGGTATGTAGTCCTTAGCACTTTCCTTTCTGACAAGATCTGGACGTAAGTATAGCATTATCGAAGTCTCAGATCTCCCAGCATGAACTTCTCTGGAGTGCCTCGATCCAAAATACATGGCGCCTAAATCAATTAAAATCACTAATAGGTTAAGTGTATAGTTCAACTCTCTGACTACATTTCTTAATATAAAGTTAGCACCATGACCATTTACCACAATTAACACTTCGTACTTATGATATTCAAGCGAGTGAGCTATATCTTTAATCAGAGATATTAGCGTCTCAGGAGAGAGCCATATTGTCGCCCTTGACTTTCTATGTTCTAGTGATAGACTGTAGGGTATTGGTGGTAACAAAAAGGCGTTAAAGTGTTTGGCTATTCGTTTTGCCACTTCTAAAGCGATTATTGTATCAGTAGATATGGGAAGATGATCGCCATGTTGTTCTAAACTGCCTATCGGTAATACACAGATTTTAGGGCCGATGCTCTCTATGTCCTTAGCAGTACTCTCATACGATAGCATATTTACCCCAACATTAAATACCCCTTGTATGCCTATATTATGTTGCTTAGTTGGAATTCCCCTCCCCATTCTTCCTAACGTCAAGCCATACTAATGTTATTGGATTGCTCTCATCCGCTACTACGTGATGTTCCTCGCCTGTCTCTATAACTATTATATCACCTCCTGAGAAACGATATTTCCTGCCGTTAACAATCATAACTGCCTCTCCTTTAATTCCTATAAAAACCTCTGGATGATCATGAACATGGTATTCACCCTTATGACTCTCCTCCTTAGGTTTATAGACATGTACACCACCCCTTATGACCACGTAGTTGCTTAAAGAAATAGCTGAGAGTAGATCCTTCTCTACTTTAATTTCGTTAATCTTATAAAGCCTCATACTTCTCATCTCTAAGCTAAATGTGGCGGGAAATTTAATATTACGCTTATCGTTAGCTATACCCTAGCGCTTTACATAGCAAGATGATAACTATGCGTTATCTAAGCAAGAAGCTTTCCAAAATATCGCCATCTAGCCCTTCTCAATACTGCTAATGAATACAAGATCTCTCCTAATCTAGCCTTAGGCTGCCTTGGTATTCTATCTAAAATCGCCCTCTTGAAGGCCCTTCTTGCCTCCTTCACGATGCCTAATCCCAAGAGGGCTAATCCCAGCATGTAGTAATTTCTAAGATCATCACCCCATCCTCTCTCTATTCTATTCATTGAGATTGACATCATTTCCCTAAATGCATCATCCGCTTTATCTTTCAGCCCTATTCTCCTCAGACATAATGCCCTGTAGTAGTAATCCTCGGAGAACGCATTTGGGTTCTCCTTTATTCCTCTCTTTAAGAATTCGAGGGCTTTATCCTTTTCACCTAAGGCCTCATAAGCTAAGGACATATAATAGTAAGCGCGTGTGAATATAGGCCTTGCAGGTCTTCCTATTCCTAAGTTCTCGGGATATTTAAAATACATGGATAGGATCTTAATAGCTCCCTTCGGCTCTCCTTTCTTCAGTAATTGCGAGGCATACGCTATTATCGTATCTTCGTATATGTTTCTCACTACGTAAAATCCTTCCCAAGGCCTAAACCTATTGCTTAATAGTATGTTTAAGGCCTCCTTATACATTTCAGCATCCAAGTATGCTGATGCTAACCTCTCGAGTATGTAATCATGCCTCTTGACATCCTCAGGCGCTCCTTCCAATAACTGTATCCTCTTACTAGTTACACCCTTTATCTCATATAATATGCTTAACTCCACATATGCTCTAATGTTATAGGGATCAAGGGCTACGGCTTTTTCGTAATATCTTATAGCTTTCTCAAGATCGTATTTAAGTCTCCAGTACGCGAGCCCCAAGTTTCTATAGAGTACAGAATAATTAGATCCTATTTTTAGTGCTGCCTCCCACTCGTGAATTGCCTCTTCATATCTATATCTGGCAAATAACAAGTTCCCTAGGTAATAATGAGGTTTCCAGCTATTAACTCTTGTTATTACTCGTCTTAGTACCTCTTCATCTTCTCTCCTAAATGGGAATACATAATCAGGATTCATTTTATTTCCTTTTTCATAACATTCAGTAGCATTTTTCAAATCCCCCATCTTCTCATAGAAGTAGCCCATGTAGTAATAAATCATCGGACTTAGGTATTCCTCTCCGTATCTCTCTTTAATTATTGCTACTACATCTTCCAATACCTTAATTGCCCTTATATAATCACCGATGTTTGCATAATCTATGGCTACTTCGATTAAGTGCTCGTACCAAGGCCTTCCCTTAATAAGTACCCTATCAGGCGTCCTTATCAGATTCCTTATTCTCTCGATCACTGCTTTTCCCTCGGAAGATTCACGCGTTATATAATATAGCTCATATATGGCCAGTGGATATAGAGGATCGAGGGTCATGGCTTTTAATACATACTCCTTGGCCTTATCCCTATTACCTAGTTTCTCAAGGGCATAGGCCATTAGTACTAGACTTTTCAGATCCTTTGTTTCTCTCTTTAACGCCTCCTTAAAGAATTCTATACTCCTCTCGTATTCCCTCTTGATGAGAGCACATACGCCTAAATTATAGTATCCTAAATGAGAGTATGCTCTGCTTCTTGTGAGTTCACCAAAGTACCTCTCTGCTAAGTCTATATCGCCCTCATCCCTAGCTATGAGCGCTAAGTAATATATTGCCTCATAGTCTTTTTTCCTTGTAATGGCTCTTTCTAAGAGCTCTCTAGCCTTATCCAGTTTGCCCTTCTTGTAAAAGAGAATTCCTAATCCCTTAAGTGCTTGCGAGTAGTTCGGATCCTTTGTTAACGCCATTTTATATGCTTTTTCCGCTTTTTCTATTTCTTTCTGTTGTTCGAAATAAATACCCGCTCTTTCTAATTCCTCAGGACTACCCTTTAGGGTCGTAGCGGCCTTAGGACGAGGCTCAAATTGAGGAATTGAAGTGGCGTACCTTCCTAACTGTACACGAGCTATTATCCTACCCCTTCTATCTCTTATTAATATGGTTGCTCCCTTATCTAGCACTTTCTTAATGTTTTCATCAACCTTTATGATAGTAACATGATCTGGAGTGAGCTCAATATTTTTAACAATAACTATGTTACCCTCTTCGTGTACTATCTCCACCCTACACGGTAATGTCCTTACAGAATTTATTCTTATCTCCACTCCTTCATTGTCATTAATAACATTTAGGGCAATGTCCTTATTAGCATATAGAAGACCTTTAAGTCCGCTTATGGGGTACCAGTACTCATCAAACACATATGCTTGATGAGGTTCCATTAACTCATATTCATACTGTGTTTCAAGAAATCCCGCCTGAACTTCACAATAGGGTCCATCATAGTCCGTTAAATGTTTCGTCCACATATCACCGCTTCCAGAGATCCCCCATGTGAAGAACTTTTTACCCTTTAATAAATACCTGTCCGCGACATGTACTCCGCCATAATCTAAGTCATACAAATACCATCCAACATACTCAGCATGCGCACCTAAGCTAAATAGATCCAC
>QMSL01000138.1 GCA_003649665.1 Thermoprotei archaeon
CCAAGACTTACATTAAAACGGTGATATCTTCATGCCTAGATCTAAATTAGTTAGGGCTGCTGTAGTAGGTCTTGGAGCAATAGGTCCTGTCCATATAAAGGGCTATCTTCAATGTGAGCATGCTGAACTAGTGGCTGTATGTGATACAAGAAAGGAATTAGTTAAGAAATGGTCTAAGGAGCTAAAGGTTGATGGTTATACTAGCTATATTGAGCTACTAAAGAGAGAGGATATAGATGCTGTAAGCATATGCACTCCTCATTACCTTCATGCTCCAATGACTATTGCTGCAGCTGTTCACGGTAAGCATGTCCTAGTGGAAAAACCTATGGCCACAAGCCTCATGGAAGCTGATGAAATGATAAAGGCATGTAGAGAAGCAGGAGTGAAACTTGGTGTCATATTCCAGTCCAGATTTGCTGAAGGTCCTAGAAAGGTTAAGAAAGCAATAGAGGAAGGTAAATTAGGTAAGATCGTAATGGCCGAAGCCATTGTGAAGTGGTTCAGATCTGACACTAAATACTATCATGCGGATAAATGGGCTGAGAGTTGGCGAGGTAAGTGGTCTACGGAAGGAGGAGGCGCTCTTATAAATCAGGCTATTCACACGATAGATCTATTTCAATGGTTCTTAGGACCCGTAGATCACCTTTACGGTCTTTATGGAACATATACCCATACCATAGAAGTTGAGGATGCAGCAGTAGCTGTACTTAAGTTTAAAAACGGAGCGCTTGGCGTAATAGAGGGAACGGTCTCCATGCCTAAAGAGTACCAGGTAACTAGGATATCAATATTAGGAAGTAAGGGTTACGTAGTCCTTGATGGCACCGAGATAAAGGTATGGAAAGTAGAGGGAGAAGAAATAGCAAAGGAGGAGAAGGAGGAAGGAGTAAAGGAGACCTTGAAGGTAGCACCGGATCTCCATGCCCTTCAGATAAAAGATTTCGTTGAAAGTATAATTGAGAATAGGGAGCCTCTAGTAAACGGCGAAGAGGGAAGGAAATCGCTCGAAATAATAATTGCTATATACATGTCCGAGAGATTAAGACAGCCCATAAAGTTCCCCGTTAAGCCACTATGGTAAATCCTAAGTTCTTTATTAATCATACTTTTCATTTTCATTGAATTAAGTATTTAAGGAGGTGTTAAGAGGAACGATTACTGGTAATCCCTACAGTCAATGATGATCTCAGGCGACGCCGAAAGATGCGGAGAAGCAGGTAGTCTGAGCCGCCCCGCGTCCCACAGCCCGAGGAGAGAGCGGGTGCTTTCAATGATTCGGGCCGCGGTCAGCGGGGCGACAAAGGAGATGATGATGTGCTTTTCAGGGTGATCTAATGATCGAGGCGCTCGAGGCTGATCCAATAAGTAAAATGAATCTTAAAGCTACTTTAAAGTGATTGTCTTCGGTCGTCTGGACTTACAGAGTTAAAAGGTCGTCTGCTATTACGGATGTACTATGACCTCTTAAAAGTGTCCCTTAAATATGTCCCTGATAACCACTAAATCCTGATAGAAATAGTATGTTAATGCATAACTTTACGCATATCGCTTAATGGTTATCCATCGTACCTTCTCATTACCAAACTATGGTACTAATCCATGGTAACAAAGACGAAATTTTCCTCTAGTTGATGCTAATGTTATACGTAAGGTATATTAATCTCGAATGACATGTACACATTAGGGGTGAAATGTATGCCAACTTGCCCAAAGTGTGGGACGGAAGTTAGCGAACCTGTAAAGGTATGGGAGTTAGCCCCAAAGGGAAGAAAGCCAGTCAAGATAGGGCTCTTTAAGTGCCCTAACTGTGGTACTACCTTCAGAAAGGGCGTCAAGTAGGAGATCTAAGATATATTCCCTTATTTTTATTTTACCTAATTAAAATTTTGGGAGATTTTCTCTTCTACACGTCATGTTATGATGCCTTCTACTAAGTTATGATGTTAATTACTTCCTCTATTACCTCATCAAGGGTTATATCGGGCTTTAGGACTTTTACCTTTCTTGTACTTTCATCGAGAATCCTTAATTGCCCATAGCTATACATTAAGCGAATGGATTTCCCGCCTCTCTTTATGTGGACATAATGCTTATATGGGAAGATCTCAACTTCGGGTATTCTAGATTTTAAGGCATTACATATCTTTGTCTTGAATTCCTCCCATGATATCATATTCTCACACGAAAGATAACGCTAAGGTGGCGTATTAATGCTGTGTTTAGAATATTACGATAAGGTGATATCTCTTATCTTCCTCAATTAAGATGTAGGCGCTTTTGTGTTTTAGCCTACAAGGGATTGGAATTTCACATAATCGGTGGCACTAAATCACGTTGAAAACTTTTAATTAAAAGGTAAAAATAAATACTTAGACGAGGATGGTAGTATTATGTCATTAGATTTGAATATTGGTAGAGCAATGATAGCAGTGGGCATTTTGATGTTAGCAATATGTTTTATCTATACGTACAATCAGTTAACGAACTTAAGGATAACTAAGGAAGGGACGGGTATAGAGGCCATAATGAACGTATCAGCTGAACTGATAACGATAGCGATACCGCTGATCTTCATAGGAGTGCTTGTTTGGATAAGCTCAATAGTATTAGATAAGGGAATAAAACTTGTAAGCGAGCTAAAGAAAAGTGGTAAGAAGGAGGAAAAGCATTGAAGCCCCTAGGTCAGATAGCAATAATACTTTACATACTCTTTGCTCTAATGATCGTTGATCTATTAGATCTAGTAATTGCTATAAGTAGAGGAGATATAGTTATAGAGCCCGAGGTTCAGTTGAGAAATGGTCAAATAATTATAATAGTTAATGGCACTAATAATTCCTTTCACACGCTTGAGGTAAGAGTAAAATTTGCTATAGCTGGTCAGGAGAAAGTTCTTTCGCTGACATTAGACCCATGGGGAAATGCACTACGTACCATTAACCTAACGTTATCTCCTAATTTTAAGGAAGCAGTGATTTCAATTGATATGACAATCGATGGCATGTTTAAGGTTAGTATTGAAAGGGAGTTAGAGGTAAGAGCATGATAAAGAGAAGAATACTCCGAGGCATTAGAAACGCCATTATATCGCTTATGGAGTTCTTGATAATAATACTTTCCTACACGATAGTATCCTCTTTCCTTAGGGGCCTCCCTCTCAATATAGTTACAATCGTTCCCTTCATTACTATTGCCGTCATCTTGGGTTTCCTCCAGGGGTTCGCAGAAGGCACTCCCTATACACTAATTATAGTATTGCTAACATTTATATATGAATTACTCATATTAGGGTACTTCGCAAAGGTTCTTGTAGGACAGACTACAATTAATGGTTATTCGGTCAAGTACGATTTCTCTTCAATAACGGTGCCACTACTTGTAGCCATATGCCTTTCAGGAATTTCGCGAATTCTGGATGAATTAATGAGAATTACACCCTAATATGCACTTCCAGCTTTTTGGCACTTTTCCTCTAGTTATTAGCTTTAGTAAGAGAAGGGTTGTTGGCTCTATTAGAACTTCCTTAGAAATAGCATTTGCTAACACGACATCTGGTCTTTCAAAGAAAATAGCTGAAGCGCTCTCTGTTACCTTAGGTTTTCCTTTGACTTTACCAAGCACATAAACGTAAACCTTATCTTTCTCACTAATTGGTTCATATAGCTTGTTATATATCTTCTCACTCCTAAATTTATGGATCCCTATTTTATCTCCCTCTATCCTAGCGCTTATTGCATATTCATCTGAGAGCCAAATGTTGGCCTTACCTTCAATAATAAGTATTTCTTCACTAACTACCTCCATTTCTGCAGAAATTTCTTCCATTACCTCCCTTTTGGCCGCCTGAATGATGCTCTCCCCTCTCTTCATATGTCCCTCAGGAATTGAGATGTATCCTCTTCTAGGTTCCTCTCCCCTTATGATGAATAGCATCTTATC
>QMSL01000139.1 GCA_003649665.1 Thermoprotei archaeon
ACAGGGTGATCTGCAGGATGATTTTCTATGTAGACCCTTGACGGTGATAGAACACCAAGTCTCTCTACTATATCCTTACATCGCTTCGACCTTTCAAAATTGTAGTCAAGCCACTTCAAATGTCCTGACACGGACATCACCATACTTTTGTGATTCCCTTAGTTTAAGGAGTAATAATAAATATCACGTAAAATAAGCTTATGATAGTACAGAAAATATAAGGCATCAAAAAGAAGGTTTAACCTTTAGTTAACTTTCTCTCAAGCTCTACTTGAGCGGCAGCTGCCCAGAATCTAGCATAAACTCTTTCAAGACCATTTGGCTTTCTTTCATTAAGCCATAAGTCTGCATAAATAGCTGCAAGTCTCAGGAAATCAGCTACCGTAACGGTGCCTTCTACCTTTCTTAAACCTACCTCTAAGCATTGCCTTATAAAGTCTAGATCTTTGGGAAGTGAGAGCTTCCTTGCTTTTTCTAGTGTCTTCCTCCATATATCATATATCGGAAGGTCCTTAACGTCTTTTGTGGGCATAAATAGCACTCGCTTTATGTAGTTTGATATCTGACTACGCCCGAATTCTCTTCGGATTTCATATACTTTAGGATCTTCACCTGTTAATTTAATCCATTTCTCTTCCCATTTACCGTTTCCTTCAGCGTACTCCATGGTTGCTAATATAAGTGGATAAAGGAACGAGAACAGGCATTCCTCTCCATCGTCACCCCATGCAGTGACAAGGAATCCTAATACGCTTTCTCGCTCCTCTCTAGCCGCCTTTAGGAAGTTCTCAATGTTCTTTAAGGCATTATCGAAATCAGGGTAGTATCTATTCCAATTCGAGAAGCCAGGGCATACTACTTGTATGTAGCCTTTTTCCTTAAATAGAGATATCTTTTTCTTGAAGTACTCTACATCGTTAGCACTATAGTCCCAATTTGCAATGATGGCTTCACGCCATATAGGATTCTCAAGGAGTTCCCCCCATTTAGCGCGTTCAGTCTCCCTTAGATACATACCAGAAATCATATCTCCCCATAGAAGTGGAGTCTTTCCATGCGATTTAACTATTTGTATTAGCCTTGAGTGATGTTCGGCATAAAGTCTTGGACCTTCAAATTTTCCGAGCTTATCAAGACTTTTGCCCCTACCTAACGCCCAAGTCTCATCCCCACCAATATGTATATATTTTGAATCGGTCTTCTCCAATGCCTCAATTAGCAGGTTCTCAACGAAACTTCGGGCCTCCTCATCGGATACATCTAGACATCCCTCACTTGGCCTATGCCATTCGCTATACTTCATGTATCTAGGCAATGTAAGTATGTTCTCCATATGGCCTGCTAATTCAAGCGATGGAAATACTTCTATCCCAAGCTTAGCACCATATTCTACTACTTCACGCCATTCTGATGTCGTATACCTGCCTCTCCTCACACCTATATCAGGGTATTTGTCCCATGGGAATAAGTCCTCTAAATATAGAGCGAAGTAATTGTACTTCAGTAAGTAAAGCCATCTCAGTATAGCCTTTAACGTCTCTACTTTAGGCACTCCACCACGGGCGACATCCAGATGAAAGCCTCTGAATTTGAATTTGAGCTCCTCCTCAATATACATTTGAGGGAGGGTGTTCTTACACTGAGTAATTAATTGTAGAATAGTTGCATTGTATATCTTCGGATCTCCACTTACCTTGATAATACCATCACTTATTCTTATCACTGCTTTGCCGCTTCCCTTTTCCGTGCCTTCTACTACTATTTTCCATGAGCCAGTTGGTACATTGAATTCCTTAACCAGGAATTCTGGGAAATTAGCGAAGCCATCAAACTTGAAATATTTATCGCCTACTTCTTTTACCCTAGGTTCGGGAACAATTACTACCTTGGTGCTCACAATGAATAGTTATTATCCTAAAGCCAATAAAAGGCTATATTTGCTTAAGGATATAGGAAAGTCTATAATATCAGCGATATAGACTATTTTGTGATGGTTACTGGTATTGCTTTATAATTTGGAGTTAGGCTCTTTTCATCGAACTCAGGGGGTGTCAATACGTTAACTAAAACACTTTCGAAATGATAGCGCGTCATTACAATACCTGGAGGGATATTTTTATTAGATTTGACCTGAATTTTTATAGAGCCAACTTTAGACGATACCTTAACGATATCACCATCCTTTACTCCTAAAGCGATCATATCCTTAGGGTTCATGTATAAGACAGGCTTTGGTTCTATTTTTACGAGTTCATCTACATTCCGCGTTATATCGCCTGTACAGAAATGATATGGACTTCTTGCGGTTAATAATAAGAACGGATATCTAATACTCCGTCTTGGTAAGATAGGTCTTAAGGAAGGCGCTATGAGGCGCTTATATCTTGGTTTCTTATCGGCATAGTCATCGATACCCTGCCATACCTTACTGCAATTAATCTTTCTATACCTAGGTTGTACCTTACATATCTCCTTAAAAACTTGACGAGGAGAGGAGTAGTTAAAATACCTTCCATAATCCAATTTGTTCGCTACTTTCTTAAAGACGTAGATTGGTTCTCTAGCTTCGGGAACTATGTTTACTACACGATTTACTTTTCGAACACATCCCTCAGCGTTCGTTACAGTTCCTTCCATTTCCAATAAGGAAGGTAATGGAAGAATTATGTCAGCAAACTCTGCAGTCTTAGTCCAGAAAGGATGATGATATATTGTTATGGCATTAGACAGCGTTTTATGTACCCTGTTTAAATAAGGCATTGATACAGCGGGATTCATGCCACAAATGTAGAGGACATCAACGGGTCTTCTTATTATAAAGTCTATCAGTGTCATTCCAATTTCCTCAGGTACTGAGGTATTAATAATGTTCTCGTATTCTCGTCTATTCTCCTCAGATATTGGACCCGTTGGATACTCATATGGAGAACAACCCATATCGCCGGCGCCTTGAATATTCGCTTTTCCGCGCATTGAGATTATTTTGGCATTTTTGATAAGAGCAAGATCCACTAAACCTATGACTATGTCCGTTCCAATGCCTGTTTGCGTAACCCCCATACCGTGCATTATGACTAATCGTCTGCTCTTACCGATTTCCTCTACGATTCGCTCAAATACATCCAAGTCCAGGTGGCAAAATCTAGCAACCATAAATGGATAATATGTGCTTACAGCTTTTCTGAACTCGTCCCATCCCTCTATCCTGGAAGCTACATCGTAGTTTATATACCCTCTTCTTATTAATTCAGCACATAATGTATTAATGAAGAGGAGTTCAGAGCCTGGCTCTAGTGTCGCAATTATATCAGCGAGCTTTTCCGATGTCTCATTGACAGTTGATTGCACCGAGACTATCCTAGCCCCCTTCTTTTTAGCTATAAGCAGTTTTATACCTAATGCGGGATAGTTAGTATATGGGTTAGATCCAAAGATAAGAATGGAGTCGGCATTTGATACATCATTCATATAATCAGGCATTACTGGAATTCCTAATGTCTGCATAAGTGCCTTTAACGTTGACGCATGACATAATCTAGCGCATGTATCTATATTATTTGTAAAAGAGACCACACGTGCAAACTTCTGTATAACGTAGTTGTTTTCATTCGTCACCTCTCCAGATGCTACAAAAGCAATCCTATCCTCACGATAGCTTTTAAATATGTCAAGAAGTAGCTCTAAAGCTCTATCCCATGATATCCTTCTTAGCTCTCCATTTTCCCGCCTCTCATATGGGTAAAGTATTCTATTGCGATATATGCCTTTCCACGATATTAATCCCTTAAAGCAACATTCCGTTCCCATACTAGGATCTACTACGGCAGGTAAGCTTCGTGATATGTTTCCGTACTCATCAATAATGAACTTTAACTTGCAACCACACCCACAGAGAGGACATATGCTTTCGATAAGCTTAAAGTG
>QMSL01000140.1 GCA_003649665.1 Thermoprotei archaeon
GTAAGGGAATGGATTAGAATAATAAACGAGGGGAGAAAGGAGGGATATATTTACATAGGCCTCTATCATAGCCACCCAGATGCTCACCCAATTCCCTCAAATACGGACATACATAGGATGCTCGAGTGTCCGGGCGAGATATGGCTCATTGTCTCAGTTTATAGGGATAGGCCTATGGAAATGGCCGCATATACTATGCCATCAGCCTCGTCAGCTCTGCTTAGAGTTAATTTAGAAGTAGTGGATAAGGAAATAATGAAGTCTGAAATAGGAGTGAATTCTGATTTTAGCTTCTCATTCAGAGAGCAGCTCCCTTAGGCTTTCATCTATTCTCTTCTTCGTTGAAAGCCTTGCATTTAGCTCCTCTTTTAACCTTGAAATGCTAGGTACGGGAGTTGGATTTACGTCTCTAGCTATCGCTAGGTAATAAGAGGTGAAATCACCTAGATATATTAGGTAGAGCATTCTAGTGAGGAGGTCAGTTCCCTTAGCATTTATCTTCATAACTTTGGCGCCTATGTCTGATATTATTTCAGAAGTCACTTCTATTCTCGTAAGTACTTCCTTTGGTTCATCTCCTCCGATTAGGAATATCGCGAGGAGATCCTTTATTAGATCACGTGCCTCCCAGCCCATTATGCCATTGTGATTCATTTCGGGTAATACCTCACATGAGGCGGGATACTTGCTATTCTCGTTTAGCTGTGTTTTGAAGCGGAATGCAGCGGGATAATACGTTACGTAGGCGTAGATTAGAGGTATCGTGCCGTTAATACTTAACGCTAACTGCTTAGCAATGTTCTTCTCCAAGGGAACTTCAGGTTTTATAGCCTCCCTTAAGTGAGCGAGTACCTCGTATGCATTATTTATATGGCGATGAACGTCTATTTCTATGCCTATTTTCTCCATGGCTGTTGCCATTGCAGTGAACAAATAAGGAAGTGCCGCTCTTGGAGGGAAGCCTTTTGGAAGCTTGAACATTGGAAGGCCAAACATTGATGAGTAGTGTTCCAGTAGACCATTAGATGTTATAGTTATAACCATTGCTTTCCTCCTAAGCGCATGATTAAGGCAGAAAAGAGCCTCTTCAGTATTACCTGAGTAGCTAACTATGAGGGCTAATGTTCTCTCATTGACGTAGGATGGAATTACGTAATTCCTTACTACGTCGATATGAATGGGAATGTGCTCCATGAGCCAATATTTTACTATGTCTCCCCCGATTGCTGATCCGCCCATGCCACATATGACTATGTTCGACGGATAGCCATAACTGATACTGATCTTCCCAATCCTTATCTCCTTGGGAAAATCTATGTTTAGAAATTCATCATATGCCTCCACTAGTGCATCAGGGAACTTAAGGATTTTACTTAACATGTCATCTCTATCCACTTTACTATACGATGTAACGTCATCTAGATCCATGTGAGAGCCCCTTTCTAAGGAGAAGCTTAAGAAGTTATTAAATATTTCGAGGGGAAAATAAGAGACTAGAGCACAGTTATCGAGGAGATTGCCCTCGACTTTAGTACTTCACGGAATAACATTGCGTCATCCTTCATGTAGATATTGTTAAAGAGAACATATGCTAACTCGTGATCTTTACTTAATGCAATGATCTTGTCTGCAAGCCTCTCTAGATCGCTCTTTGTATACTTATATCTATAGTTGGTCTCCCCATTAAGACCATGAAGCCTTATGTAGACTACCTCATGTGAGGATAGTGGATCCCATTTGAGTATATCAACCGCATGTATTATATCGAATTCGTCACATATTTTCTTCACGAGATCTGGTACCTCTTTCCACTTCCCTCTAGGCTCCCATGCAATTAAAATGGAGTCTCTTCTTATGGAGGAGAAGAACTCCCTTATGTTCCTTATATTCTCCTCGCTAGGAGTAAATGACGGTGGGGTCTGTAGGACGCATACTTTACATTCAAGGGCATTACATATCTTAAGCGTTTCATTCCAGGCCTTAATGTTTTCCTCGCTAGGTCGTAAATATCCATACTTATCTTTATCAGAAGGAGTTACTTTAATACCTGCTTTACGCCAAGTTGGACTTGATGGAGGATGTGTTATTACCTGCCATGCTTTCATTGTGAACTCAAAGTCTTTAGGTGCTTCTAAGCGCCATTTCTTTGCCGTTTCAACTCTAGGCAACTTATAGAAGGTGCTCTGAAGCTCTATTAACTTAAACACCTTATAATACGCCTTCTTCCCACCCTTTACACACCATCCACAACAACCTACCTTAACTATCATGATGTCAACGCCTCCTCTATAGCCTTCCTTATAATTTTAGTAGCTTCTTCAGGATCCTTAGCTTTAATTATAGCACCACCAACTATGATTATAGATGCGCCAGCTTTGACGAGGGGCTTTGCTCTTTCAGCATTTATACCGCCAGCTACAGCAATTTTACCTGGGAAGTGTTTTGCCATCACGGATACCTCATTAACTAAATCCTCTGCAGTAATGCCTCTCCTTCTTTGTACGTCAACTCCTACGTGAAGGCAAAGGTAGTCAGCACCTAAGCGAATTGCCTCCCTTCCTACATCTAATGTATTATCCACATTCATTAAATCGACCATTATCTTACAGCCTAGATCGTGCGCCGTATCAATGGCTAATGATAGCGTCTCCGGAGATGATAGAGCTAAAACTGTAACTATATCAGCGCCATTTTCAGCAGCAATGGATACCTCTACGTCAGCAGCATCTATTGTTTTCATGTCAGCGACTATTGTAGCATCAGGTATGCGCTTTTTAAGCTTATGTATTACTTTAACTCCATGACTTTTTATGAGGGGTGTTCCAGCTTCTACGAAGTCAGCGCCACCTTTATAGGCCAATTCTGCTATCCTCACCGCTTTATCAATATCTACTAGATCTAGAGCAACTTGAAGATGGACATTATCCAAGGAATTCACCAAACTAATTATTAATCTGTTATTCGGATAAAAATAACTGATATCATGAGGGATAGGAGAAGAATACCTGAAGTATTACTGATAGCTCTCTTAATTACACTAATTTTCATTACGACGTCCCAGGCTAGGAAGTCAATAAGAGTTGAGAGAGTATACATCGTTCGATCTGAGATCACCATAATAAATGAAGGTAAGAATACTATCAATGCTCATGATTTGGAAGTTGATGTAATACCATTATTCCTGAACCTAACTCATCAAGTGTCCATACTTAGGAATATTGAGGTTAATGGAACGAGAACTAAATATACTCTGATAAGGGATGCAGATGGTAATCCCCTCGCGCTAATTAAGGATAAATTGATAGTGAGGCCAAAGAGAAGGCTGACGATAGCCTATGAGATAGAAGTTCATGAGCTGTATCCAAAGGAGTATCCTTCAAGAGGATCTAATCCTGAAAGATACTTAGGAGGTGATGGAATATGGCAGACTAATGAGAAGGAACTTATAGAACTGGCTGATAGGTTATATAATTCATCGAGTTCTCCTTACGAGTACCTACTTAGGGCGATATCTTGGATAAAAGCACATGTGTTTTATAGAGGGAGAATTCCACCGAGATATCCTATTGAGGTCTTAAGGGAAGGTATGGGAGATTGTGACGAGCAGGCACTCCTTTTGGGGACGTTGTGTAGGATAAAGGGAATTCCTGCATTCTTACAAGTTGGTGCCTTGTACACTCCAGGTAGGAGCATGACGACTACAGCGTATAATGGACGCTGGATAAGCATTACGGACAACATAGGATGGCATGCATGGTGTATGGTCTACATGACTTCGAAAAATGGATGGATTCCAGTGGATTTAACAGCCTACTCAAGGAATATACCATTACCATATGCTGCAATAGAGGGAGCACCGTTACTTACAAAGGGCACTTTAGTTATGGGGAACATATCAAGCGTGGATTATATAAGCGAGGTGA
>QMSL01000141.1 GCA_003649665.1 Thermoprotei archaeon
GTTGTAACTTCCATTTCTGGAAAACGCTCACCTATTAAAGGTATTTGTCCTGGCATGAAACCCTCGCTTATCCTACATTATTAATTAATACGGATGATGTGTTGATTAAAGTTTTGTGCGGGGTTTATAGTAGTTATATTGACCTCAAGGTTAAAACAACAACTTACTGAACGTAATTATAAAAACGTAAACAAGGATTTTACCAATTTAAAATTAATTAGCATTAAGTAATGGAGATTTAAAGATGCTGATATAAACCACTAGATATATTAAAACCATAGTCTTTTTACAGATAATGGGAGAGGAATTGAGCTTATCTGAGGCCGAAAAGGAACGTATATTAAGGGCATTAGAGGAAGATAGACGATTCCGATACGCAGTGATGGGATTATTAGGGTATAGGGAAGTACTAGATAGAATTACAAGGTTAGAGGAGAGTTTTAGAAGACTTGAAGAGAGACAACAAAGATTAGAAGAGAGACAACAGAGACTTGAAGAAAGACAACAAAGACTAGAGGAGCGTCAACAAAAACTTGAGGAGAGACAACAAAGGCTTGAGGAGAGACTTATTAGAGTAGAGGAGGAACTGAGAGAAAACAGAAGGTTGTTGATTGCAATAGCCCATCGTTATGGCGTTATAACTGAGGAGGCTTTTAGAGAGGCAATGAAGTATGTAATAGAGGAGACGCTTAAGGTTGCGAAGATTGAGAAGTGGATATATGAAGATAAAGAGGGATTCGTTTATGGATATCCCGCAGTAGTAGAAGTGGATCTTGTAGTGAAGGACAAGGAGCACATATTGGTAGAAGTTAAATCAAGGGTCGCTAAAGGGGATGTCGCCGAATTACATAGGATAGGCAAGCTATACGAGCGGGTGGTAGGCATTAAGCCTAAGACATTGATCATAGGAGGGCTTATAGATCCTAATGCGTGGGAAGCTGCAAGAAGACTTAATGTAGAGATAAGACCTATAGCCAAGATGTGAGATCATACTAAAAAGATAATTCTAACTACTCAAGCGTGTAGTACTTCATCTTTCCAAGCTCTATTATATCGCTCTCAGGCTTTAATGGTCTTATAATTACCTCAAAGTGTACTGGCTTCGGATAGATCTCATATTGAGGTAGAGTATCAGGCCCACAACTAGCCCCTCCTAATCCCCTTTGTCTATAATCTAAGTGTAGGTATATTTCATCTCGCCACTTAAGCTCATGAGTATGCTTAGCCTTAGTGAGATCATGTGCGGTAAAGTAGTGAGCGCTAATCTCCATAAGCGTCATGCCAATTGCCATGAGACCCCATCCTTCGCTATTCCTTAACACAACCCATCTGACGTCGGTTTTATTACCGTTCTCCTGCGGTCTTATGTATGGCACGTATTGTTCTTCTACAGTCCCAGAATAGACGTCCACCATTGCGCCCTCCTTCCTATCTTGATAGTTCTCATGAGGGCCACGACCATACCATGTGATGTTATTATACTCCTTAGGGACTATTAACATAAAGCCCACCCTAGGTAATGGTGGCAACCTTTCATCAGGATAAATGTCTGCTATGATGTGCAGATCTCCATTACCATAGATATAGATCCTATAGTGAGAGTTAAAGCCAACATCCACATCCTTAGCTTTAGAGCACAATTCAAGCTCCATGAGGACTACTTGAGGGGCTACTCGGCTTGCTTTAACCCATTTCAGACGATGCTCTATCCTATCTAGGCCAAATCTTATCCACTCATTAGCCATCCTGGCTGCATCATTATCTGTAGGCGCCCGCCATACTTCAAGTAGCGATGTGCCCTTAATTAACAGCCTACCACCATGCTCGTACATGAGGCTAGCCTTACTCTTATCGAATATCACGATGAACTCTTTCCCTCTTATTTCTATCGTTCTCTCATCCTCTTCCATCTCTACTTCTGGTAACTCCTTAACGTTAATAGGCTTAGGATTAGGAACCCTGAAGGGTAACTTGAATTGAGACCAGCCGATCTCATATCCCTTTTTAGCCCATAGTGTATCCTTAGCTAACTTATATCGAAGCACAAGCCAATATTCAGTTCCAGGTTTTAATTCAGGCTTCTTATAGGGTATCCTTATGGTAGTAGAACTATGTGGTTCAAGAGCAGGCGTTGGGATTTTTCCCTTCTGGATTACCTGTCCGTCAGCCTTGACTTCCCACCATATCTCAATTATTTCATCAAGTCTTGTGAAATCATATCTATTGAAGATCCTGAGTATGCCCTTCTCTAAGTCAATAGGTTCCGCCTCCACTGGTTGGAATATTTTCTTGCATTCCCACATAGCTGGTTGAGGAGTACGATCCGGCCAGACTAAGCCATTAATACAGAAGTTACCTGGAGAATCAGGGCTATCTCCGAAGTCACCACCATAGGCCCAGTACTTAACGCCGTTTTCCTCCTTAAGAATCCCCTGATCTACCCAATCCCAAATGAAACCGCCACAGATGTTCTTGTAGGATCTAATGATCTCCCAGTACTCCTTTAGGTTACCAGTGCTATTGCCCATAGAGTGAGCGTATTCACACATTATCACAGGTCTTCCATCATTTAAATCAGTAGCTAGCTTTACTAGGAACTCCAATGATGGATACATAACGCTTATCACGTCTACGCTCTTCGGGATCTCGCCTTTAGTTCTCAACACATGAGTAGCTCCTTCATAATGAACTGGACGAGTAGGATCATAGGCATGGATCCAAGCAGCTAATGCGTCGAAATTAGGACCATAACCTGATTCATTTCCTAATGACCACATTATAACACATGGATGATTCTTATCCCTTTCGACCATTCTCATAACTCGTTCCATAAGTGCATGTAACCATTCAGGATTATTAGCAGGTTCATTATGATCTATTAGACCAACGGATCCCCACTTAACTAGACCATGACACTCTATGTTCGCTTCATCGATAACATATATGCCATACTTATCGCATAGGTAATACCAATACGGATGATTAGGATAATGCGATGTACGTACAGCGTTGAAGTTGAACTTCTTCATTAGTAAAATATCCTTAATCATTGTTTCAATAGTGATAGCATGTCCTCTTCGATCGTCATGCTCATGTCTATTAACGCCCTTAAAGTATACGGGAACTCCGTTTATGAGTATTTTACCATCCTTTATCTCAACTTGTCTAAAGCCTATAAAGGTGCTTACTGCTTCAAGTTCTTTATCATTAGCATCCCTTAGCGTTATCACCAGCTTGTATAGATATGGATCCTCAGCAGACCACTTTCTAGGTTTGCTAACCTTAGTCCTAAAACTTAAGTACCTTTCCTCCCCAGGCTTTATCTCATCTATCCTTTGAACTAATGGCTCCATGAATACTGGGGATAATTTATCATCAAAGAGCTCAATTACTACCTTTAGATCTCTCTTAGCCTCATTAGAGTAATTCCTAACCTTTACTAGTACATCCAAATCAGCATCTTTATAGTCCCTATCGAATATTGTCTTAACGAAGAAGTCCCTTATACGAACTTCAGATGATATGTATATATAGACATCTCTGTAAATCCCACTAAGCCTCCACATGTCCTGATCCTCTAGGTAACTACCAACGCTCCAGCGGATAACCATGGCAGCAACTAAGTTGTCTCCATCTTGAACATAGGGTGTTATATCGAATTCAGCAGGCGTCCTACTATCCTCACTATATCCAACAAAATGACCATTAATCCATAGGTAGAAAGCCGAATCAACACCTTCAAATACTATGAAGAGTCGCTTGCCCTTGAGTTCACTAAGATCTAGTCTAAACCAGCGTCTATACAATCCGGTTGGATTATCGTCCTTAGGAACATAAGGAGGATTAGCCGGAAACGGGTATCTTACATTAGAGTAGATAGGTTTATCGTACCCAAGCATCTGCCAATTACTTGGCACGTATA
>QMSL01000142.1 GCA_003649665.1 Thermoprotei archaeon
GGTGTTCACGGCTGTACTAGAAAGCCATCCTATAATAAGGATAGATAGACCGTTTATTTTCCTTTTGGTAGAGCGTAGGAGCTATACTATATTGTTTATCGGAAGTATTGTAAATCCGCAATAACCACAATAATCGTGGGGTATTTTTATTTTTATTTCCATTGTGTGATGAGGGATTTAGAGGCATAGTGCTAAAGGCATGGTATGCCATTATTAATAAATGATGAGGATATTAAATACCTTAACTCCGCTCTCTTCTTAGTGAAGATGCTGAAGCTCGTTACTGAGGTCTAGTTCGCTCCTGTCTTCTTTAAAGCTAATCTTCTGTAAAGTTCTCTACGCTTTTTGACTAACTTTACCATCGTTTTAAGTAGGGGGGTGGCTAGCTAATCCAAGTACGTAATATGCTAGCGATTCGACTGGGATCTCCTCTACTCCTTTAAGTGCTAGGTATTTTAAGGCGCTTAGATTGTCTTCTGGTACTTGTGATGCCACCGCATCAGGTGGTATTATTACCTTGAATAATCATTATTTTATGGCATCAAGTGCTGTCTGAAATGCGCATATGCGTGTCTCAATTCCTGACAGTAATAATGTCTTCCTATTAATCTTCGCTAGTATTTCCCTAAGCTTATTACATCTAAAGCAGCTGAAGGTCTCTTTTTCTATAATAGGATAACCCTCTATAAATTCAATAAGGGATTTATCTATTTCATCTAATTTAATCAGCTTTACTACGATGATGGACGTTTTAGCTCCTTAAAGTGCTTAGCTAAGATGGTGATGTTATTTACTAGTTGCTCTCTATTAGGTATTATCTTGAGTATTCTATCTTGAACGTCGATGATTACTAACACTAAGTCGTCTAGGTCTATCATCTCATCACCGGACGGGTATGGATGATGGCTTAGATATGAAGTTTTATTGAATTTAGGTATGTTGTTTATCCTATTGAATCATTTTAAATATGATCTAAGGTCTAATATTCTATTTAGGGGATGTTTGTGGTTGCTGTTCGTGAAGGTGATATAGAGGGGTTTAGGGCTAAGTTTGTCCAAATGGGCGATCTTATAATAGGTATTCCACTGGATATAGGACCTCGTATCTTATATCTTGCGCACAAGGACGACCCTGAGGTCAACTTATTTGGCGTGATTCCGGAGTTTAGTATCGATACTCCTGAGGGTAAGTGGAGGATCTTCGGCGGTCATAGATTGTGGACTTCGCCTGAAGCCATGCCTAGATCATACTCATTGGATAATAGGCCGATAAAGGTTAAAGTAAAAGATAGGGAAGTCATTATCGAGGGTAATCCTGAACCTCAGAACTATGTTAAGAAGAGGATTATAATAAGGCCTAGCAATAAGGGGGGCGGTGTTGAGGTCGTACATGAGATAGAGAATATCGGTAGGTGGCCTATAACGTTTGCATGTTGGGCCATATCGGTTATGAGGAGGAATGGATTTGCGATAATTCCAATTAAGGCTCATTCCGTAGATGAGAGAGGGCTTCTGCCAGATAGAGTTATAGCTTTATGGCCATATACTGATTTAAGGGATAGGAGGCTTATCTTTAGTACGAATTACATATTTGTTAGGCAGGATCCAGGGATTAAAAGGCCTTTGAAGATTGGAGTGAGGGCATATCCGTCTTGGGTAGCTTATTGGGTTGATGGTTATCTTTTCGTGAAGAGTATAGCGCCTGAGGAGGGAGTTCAATATCCTGATTTCCAATCCGATGTAGAGGTCTATACTAACGATTTATTCCTGGAGCTTGAGACGTTAGGACCGTTGAGGGAAGTTGAGCCAGGCGAGGTTAATAGGCATGTTGAGGTTTGGAGCGTGATCAAGGTTGGAGAGATTAAGCCATCGGAAGAAGATATAAAGAGTATCGAAGAGAAGTTTCTCTAAGTTTTAAGTTAGCGTTGGGCCTCATGCAATTGATATAACATTCGGATAGTGGGGTTACGTGAGGGGTATTGCGTGTTTTACTTTATCCTGATGGCCTTTCTTATATGCCTCCAGTACCACTTGGATTCCTCTCTCGTTACTAAATGTATTTCGAATGGGTGATAGAGTGGTAGTTGTGCTTTTTCTTCTATTTGGGCGATTATGTTTGCTCTTTCTTTGTGTTTTGGGAGGTTTTCTGCTATTATGAGTATGTCTACGTCGCTACCTCCTGTTTCTTGTTTTTCTGCGATGCTGCCGAAGACGTAGACCTCGCATTTGCCTAATATGTCTTCTGCTACTGTAGCTGTGTTGTTGGTCCATTTTCTCCATTCTTTGATCATTTTTCTTATTTTGGCGCGTGCTTTATAGATTCCTGACAGAGTTGATCACCTCTTTTGCGAATTTGACTAGTTCTTCGGCTTCGTCCTTTTCGTACTCTCTGATTAGGTATCTGGCGGCTATGTATGCTTCTTCGAGTCTGATTAGTAGGCTTCTGTTCTTTTTACGAAGTTGCTTATTCTTTCTTTGGCTTCATTTTTCTTCTTGGATTTCTTTTAGTATTGATAATAGCCGTCTTACTACGTGTGTTCTTGGCATTTCGCTTGTTTTATCTAATATTTTGTACTTTATAAATAGTTGTGTTGCTTGTTCTGCCATGAATGATGCTAGGTCGTAGTCTCCTTTGGATAGATGGTACTTCGTTGATTCCAGCATTCTTAATGCTCTTCTTTTTATTATTTCGATTTCATTTCTTCTGACCATTGTGTCTCAATTATTCTAAGGGTGGTTGGCATAAATAAGCTATCGGACTTGTTCTACTATTATGTCTAGTAGATTGTGAATTCTGTCTTTAGCTAGACTGTATATACGGTGGTGTTGGTATATGTGATTAGCTCTTTTAAGGCTTGGGGGATGTTTGTTTTGTTCTTCAGAAAAATATTAAGAGTTAAGTTAATTGTGTTATCTTACTGTACTGTGTATCCTCCGTCTACGATTATCAGTTGTCCTGTTATGAAGCTTGCTTCTTCTGATGCTAGGAAGAGAACGACGTTTGCTATTTCTTGTGGTTTGCCCCATCTGCCTAGGGCTATGAGTTGTCTCATCTGTTCGTACATTTTCGGTTGTTGATAGGGCTCTTGTTCCAGGTGTTTCTATTGGGCCTGGTGCGATTGCATTGACTGTTATGTTATATTGTGCTAACTCGAGTGCTAGCGCTTTTGTAAATCCGAGGACACCTGCTTTGCTGGCGCAGTAATGCGTGAGGTTGGGGAATCCTACTACTGATCCGGCTATGCTTGATATGTTTATGATTCTTCCGTATCTCTGCTTGATCATGTGTGGGACTACCGCTTTTGTGAAGAGGAATACTCCTTTTAGGTTTACGGCTATGACTTTGTCCCAGTCTTCTTCAGTCATTTCGATGAATTGTTTGAAGGGGTATATGCCAGCGTTGTTAACCAGTATGTCTATTCTATTGAAAGTGGCTATGGTTTCGCTAACTGTTCTTTCAACGTCATCTTTTCTGGCTACATCGCCTTTTATTGCGAGGGCCTTTACGCCAAGTGATTCGACTTCCTTGCTTGTCTCAAATACTTTATCTGATATATCGAATAAGACTACGTTGGCGCCTTCGCGAGCGAATGATAACGCGATTTCCCTGCCTATGCCCATTGCGGCTCCTATCACGATAATGACTTTATCTTTAAATCGCAAGGCATCACCCTATGAGTTAGTGAAATTGAGTATTTAACAAGCCGTTTAACTTTCCGCTCAATTTTTATTTTTCCTTAGTTAATACTCTGTAGGAAGGGTGATAGCTGACAATGAGCTTAAGCGCTGAGGAAAAGGAGCGTTTCTTAAGAGCTCTTGAGGAGGATAAGGTTTTTAGGTATTCGGTAATGGGTTTGCTTGGCTTTAAGGAGCTTTTGGATAGATTTGCTAAATTGGAGGAGAGGCAA
>QMSL01000143.1 GCA_003649665.1 Thermoprotei archaeon
GCATTCTTTTTGCTACGTAAAAGATTACGTCCTTATTTATATAACCGATCGTATTTTGGGCAATACGTAGAACCTCTAGTAGATTAGTTGGATTACCACGTTTCGCAAGTTCTTTCTCAAGCGTGCTAGCTACCTTGGGATCAGGCTCCAGTAAGTCATAAGGTCTGTATCTTCGCATGATGTTCCCACTTCTATGTTCTAGGGATAGTATTGTATAATGTCGTTATATAAGGCTTAACGATCTAGCGCACCTATCATAGCCTTCTCTATCATTATTAATGTAAAGCTTTTTATTTCTTATAACAAGTATAAGTGATGAGTTTGTCAATATAAGTGCTTTGCTGAGCGTATCAATTAGCTACATACAAACATCGTATCTTCCCGCTATAACTTGGATTCTAACAATACTCTACTTCAATTGATAAGAGGTAAGGCTTTATTAGCAACCTAGTTTAATAATTATCGTGAACTCGAAGGAGCGCGTCTTAAAGGCTTTATCGCTTGAGGAACCAGATAGAGTTCCAGTATTTGACTATGATATAAACTCTCCAGTAGCATCTAAGATCCTTGGCAGAAAGGCATTTACGGGCATAGGAGCTACGGCATATTCTATGTATTATGATCTCTTAATTAAAGGAAAGAGGGATAAGCTAGTTGAGAGAAGGAAAAAGGACTGGGTAGAATTATATGAAAAGTTGGACTTAGACATAGTGCCCGCAAGATTAGTATGGTCTAAGAACGTAGATTACCCAAGGCATCTCAAGAAGATTTCAGAGGATAGGTACCTATGGGAATGGGGCGAGATTTATGGCTTTAAGGTCTGGTATCTCGATTTATTAAACTTTAAAAGCGATTTCGCCTCAACAATAGACTCTTGGATAAGGCGGGGCGGTATAGAGGCGCTTAAAGCATATGTTAAATCATTGGAGAGCTCAAGCCCCTCTATAGACTATTCAGAGTTTGAGCTCATTGAATATGTCGTTAAAGAAGTTGGTGATAAGAGGTTCATATTAGGTGATGTAGGTAGTGGAACGTTTCCTGTAGGTCATGATTGGTACGTAGTGTTTATCAAGGCGCTTTATAAGTACCCTGACCTCATAAGGAGACTAATATATCAATCTGTGAGGAGGGCCGAGGAAAGAATTAAGGTAGCAGTAGATTTCGGCGTCGATGCAATAAGCTGCGGTATTGATTATGCTGGGAAAAACGGGCCTCTCATATCCCCTAAGCACTTTCGTGAGTTTATCTTACCAGCCTTAAAGCGAATTACAGATCTCTGTCATAGGCTGGGCGTCTTCTTCATAAAACATACTGATGGAAATATAATGCCTATCGAGCGGGAGCTCCTCGTAGAGTCAGGGATAGATGGTTACTTAGCAATAGAGCCAGTAGCGGGTATGGATATAGGCTATCTGAAGGAAAAATATGGGGATAGGATTGCATTATTAGGTAACGTAGATTGTGCATATACATTAGTATATGGTTCCGAGGAGGATGTAAGAAGGGAGACGAGGAAGGTTATAGATCTTGCAGCAAATGGAGGAGGGTTAGTTGTAGCATCCAGCAATTCAATACACTCAGGAGTAAAGGTAGAGAACTTCCTAGCTATGATATCTGAGGCAAGACGATATGGACGATACCCATTGAGAAGGCGTGATGGGA
Organism: Thermoprotei archaeon; assembly: GCA_003649665.1. GTDB lineage: Archaea > Thermoproteota > Thermoprotei > QMSL01 > B3-G16 > B3-G16. The sequence goes on from QMSL01000143.1 coordinate 1,663, forward strand.
GATGGGAATACAGAGGAAGGATAGTGAGTATAAAGCCATTAGGAAGCATAATGGTAGATGAGGAGGGAGATGTATGGAGGGAATACTTGTTTGAAATAAAGATAACCGGAAAGAGTAAGAGAGGAAATAGTGAAGGACCATCATTTAAGACTATGATAAAGGTCAAACGATGGTGCTCTAGGAGTTGGCATCTTAAGAAGAATACATATACATCTATCTCAGTAACTGAGCTCCTTACATCGATCTTCGGTGACTAGAATTCAACATTTAAGGGATTAATATGAAGTTACTTTAAGGTTTTAAATTGGGAGGGCGTGATATGAGATTTAAGCTATTGAGTATCATGATCTTAATTATTCTTGTACCTTCTCTAATGCGTTTACAGGATATCACGGTAGTGGCTGAAGAAAGTATTGTAAAAGAACATCCTCGGCTTTTCTTTACGAAATCGGACATACCTAATATAAAGGAAAGAATTCATATGAATGTGACCAATGAGCTCTTCTTAAAACTCCGCTCACTATGTGATAAATACTTAAAGAGTGATATGCCTAAGCCTAAGAGCTCCGGTTGGTGTAGATATCTTTACGCTGCTAGAAAGGCTCAAGTCCAAATGATACAATGCGCTCTTATGTTCCTCTTAACTGAGGATAAAAGCTACTTAGATAGAGTTAGAGCTGTCGTGAAGACCGTACTTAGCTGGGATAATTGGATAGATCCTGATCATATGAAGCCTGGCGTTCACTCGGATCTCATGACAGCAGAAATAGCAATAGGATTAGCTATAATATATGATTGGCTTTACGATTACTTACCTCAAGATGAGCTAAGTGAGATAAGAAGGGCTCTAAGTGAGAGAGCGGCTTCCCAGATATATGCAGACTCTAGAGCAGGTATATGGTGGGCTTCCTCGGATGGCTATTCTAGTAATTGGTGTGGTGTAATGCATGGAGGTCTTGGCTTAGCGGGATTAGCATTATTAGGCGAGGTACCTGAGGCGAAATTCTGGATAATACAGGCCAAGGAGAAAATATTAGCCTTCTTAAATTCAGGAGATCCAGATGGAGCATGGTCAGAAGGAGTATCTTATTGGGAATATGGAATTGGACATGCAGTACTCTTCATAGAGGCGTTAAGACGGGTAACTGGCGAGGACTTATATAAACACCCATACTTAAAAGCATCGTGCCTTTTCCCAGTATATGCGATAATGCCAGACTTCTCAGGACAGGTAAACTTTGCAGATTCATCATATGAGGGAATAACTAGGCTTATATGGCTATTGTTCAGACTCTCAAGTGAATATCGAAATCCGTATTCACAATGGACTGCTCTAAAGATATTAGAGATGAGAGGAAGTAATTCTTGGCGTACCCACTGGGAATTCCTCTGGTTCGATCATACGCTTAAGCCTATATGTCCTGAAGGGCATCTGCCTAACTCCAAAGTCTTTCATGGTGCAAGGTGAGTTATAATTCGTACGGGGTGGGATAAGGACGATTTACTTCTTGCAACTAAAGGCGGTACGAACAAAGAGCATCATAGACATTTCGATTGTGGCAGCTTCGTGCTAAACTGCTTTGGCGAGAGGCTAGTTACCGATCCTGGCGCTGGAACATATTCTAAGATCTATTGGACAGGCGCTGTATATCATGTAGCTACGATAGGACATAGTACTCTCCTCATAGATAGGGAAGGGCAGATAGCCTCTGATGTCGGTGCTACAATAGAGAATTACATGTTCCAGGATTGGATAAACTACGTTGAGCTTGAACTTGGGCCCGTCTATAATAAGGCACTTAGCGCAAGGAGGAGCTTTCTAGTCTTAACGGAATCATTAATGGTCATGATCTTTGATCACGTATTGCCAACTCGATTAAGCGCAAGGATCAAGTGGCTTCTCCATTTCATGGGAGAAATTAAAATACTTCAGAACATTGCAATAATACATGTAGGTAATGCTGAACTCATAGTACGGCCATTAACACTAATAAGCGGTGAGGGCATTAAAGTCTACGAGGGGGAAGGCGATAGATATTTGAAATTTAGAGTAAACTTCACAAGCGCAGTTCTGTTATATCCCGTAAACTTAAATGAGGAGATAATCTCAATGCCGCCACCAGTGAATACGATATATAAGGGTAACGCTATATTAATAGAGCTTAATAGATCAGTAAGCATTGATTACATTCTCTTCAAC
>QMSL01000144.1 GCA_003649665.1 Thermoprotei archaeon
AAGCCTTCTTTATAAGCCCATGCAAATAAGGTATTGATTGCTATAGAGCGCCATATTCCAGTAAGGAATAACTTAACTCCCTTCTCATAGGAGTTTCGGATAATGGAATTACTATCCTTTATCTCCTTACCGAGTAGTGATAGTACATCAGTTAGCTGTATACTGCCTCCCTTAGGATAGTTGACTTTCTCTAAGGTCTTATGAACGAAATTAGCTATTAGCACATCATGATCCTCACGTGGCATTATGATCTTACTTCCAACTCTATGTATCCTCAATTCATGAAAGAGTATGTCGCTGGCTCTCTCCGCTAAAAGACGGTAATACTTACCGCCCACGCTCCTTGCTATATCATAATCTATTCCTGTCTCATCCATAACTATTACATCTATGAGCCCTCTACGAATTAAGTCACATACTACGCCTCTAGCCCCAGTTGCAATGAAATATCCGGGGATCCCTAAGAACTTAACACAACCATCTTCATTAATTGCTTCCTTTAGTATCTTGACGGCCTTTTCCATGTTATCATAGGGGACTATGCATGCCTTAGCTAAGTCCTCTAGAAAATGCCGTAAGGTAATATCCTTCTTAAGATGAAGGTCTCTTATCTCGGTTTTTTGTAATTCCTTAAATACCTCCTCCCTAAACTCATGCCTCATCATTATATATACCTCCTAATATAAAGTCTTGGAGGGTATCAAAATATGTTGATAGAGCTATCCGTGGCCGGATTGATCTCCTTCATATCAACCTTCATATTGACGCATTTCATAGCAGAGTTCATGAAGAAGATAAATCATGTTGGTATAGACATACATAAGCCCGAGAAGCCTAAGATACCAACGTCATGTGGCATCTCGATAATAATAGGTCTCGTATTGGGAATCCTTCTTTTAGTAAAGCTCTTCCCAAATTATGCGCCCCTCATGATAACGTTTATTGCCACAGTAATCATTGCCTCCATTATAGGGCTAGTAGACGATTTCATAGTACTTGGTGGTTTGAGCAAAATGGGATTAACATTAACTTCATTCTTGCCAATAGCGCTTCTCTCATTACTTAGACCTGATGTATATGTATTCGGAAGACCTGAGGTTCCCATAATTGGTCGCTTACGATTAACGATAGTCTATTGGTTCATCTTACCATTTATAATTGCTGGACCAGCTAATGCAGTTAACATGCTTGATGTTTTAAATGGTGTAATGCCGCTTACTACCATAATGGCATCCCTCTCTTTACTCATCTCTTCACTTTTGCTAAAGAGAGAACTTGGTATAATACTTAGTCTAATCTTGCTCGCCTCCCTTCTTGGATATCTTCCATACAATATATACCCAGCGAAGGTATTTAGTGGAGACTGTGGCAGTCTAGGCGTTGGTGCAGCATTAGGAGCGATTGCATTATTAGCCAGATTGGAGATCGTAGCATTAGTTGCACTATTCCCTCACATAATGAACGCATTTTATGTAATAGCCTTTGTAAAAGGCTTCAAGGAGCATAGACAATTCCCAAGACCAACGAAGGTAACGGAGAAGGGGATTATAATTGATTCAGGAAATCCTAGAGCTCCAATAACATTAGTTAGGCTAATAGCCGGATCTGAAGGCGCAAAGGAGAACGAAATAGTTAAAAATATTTGCATACTACAGGTCATAGCCTCATGTCTGGCAGTGATTACTGCATTCCTGATATCTATTGCCACCTAGGTGATAATACATGAAGGGAACTCTCAAAAGGACGTTACATATTTCATTGATAATGTGCTTTATATGGTTACTCCTCATAGCGCTCTTCATCTTTATAGACAGGGTCATCCTAAATATTGAAATAGAGAACCCCATTGCAAGAGCGCTTTTCAGAAACGGAATCTCATTCCTCCTCTTCTCTCTACTACTTCTATTCTGGAGGCAGATAACGTTATGGTATTACCATAAGTATGTTAAGGGAAAGTGAAGGAATGACTTAGAAAAAGACTTATACATCACCTTAAGTGATCTATGATATAGGGATGATGGACCGCCTGGTGGTCTGAGGATAATGGTGCTGACTTATTCCCGGACTGACCTCAAAACTTCATTAAAGCAACTTTCAAAAACACATCGCACGTTCTATTTTCGTTCTTAGTACTGAGCGACCTATGCTAGCGCCTTTGCATATATTTCCCATAGGCTCGGTCTAGTCTCACTTATCTCTACCTTTACGCCAAGATTCTTTAGTTTGGCCATTACCTCATCAGGGTCCTCAAGTCCCTCAATGGCTATGTGGTTACCATGTACTCTTATCGAATATCCATTCCTTATCAAAAAGCTCGCCACGGTTTCGGGTTCATTCGTTTTAATGGTTACTTGTCGTATACCTACCTTTTTCATAACATCCTCTACTTTTCCTGAAACCACTACTTGTCCTAGGCTTAAGATTGCTAGATGTGTGACCAGACCTTCGAATTCAACTATAGTATGTGATGCTATTACAAAGGTTTTGCCTTGCTTCGTTCCATTCATTATCGTTTCCCGTAGGATAGCCCTAGCCTCCTTATCAAGTGCTACTGTAGGCTCGTCGAGGATAATGAGTTCGGGATCACCAATAAAAGCATCCGCAAGTGCAAGCTTTCTCCTCATTCCTGAGGAATACGTGGATATACTACGATCCCAGAACTCAGTTATCTTAAAGAGCTTAGCAACTCTAAGAGCCTCTTTCTCCGGGTCCTTAACTCCTTTAAGTGATGCCTTATATTCAAGATAAGCTCTACCTGTAGCCCAGTCTGGTGGCGAGTGATCTTCAAACATAGCTCCCATTCTAGCAAATATTTCTTGCCTGCTCTTCCAAGGGTCCTCTCCAAAAACCTTGATTCTTCCACGAGTGGGCTTCATAAGACCTGTGATCAACTTAAGTAATGTTGACTTCCCTGATCCATTAGGTCCCATAATTAAGAAGACACTTCCACTCGGAACTTTTAATGAGACATTACGAAGGGCTACAGTCCTTCCAAAGACCTTCCAAACACCATCTACAGAGATTACCTCCTTCATGCTTATCACCATTAGGCTACATCCCTTCTAATGAAGATAATATAGGCAGTAATGAGGAATATCGTAGATGCAATGAGCGACGGAATTGCTATTCTTAAAGCGTTTAGGAGCGCCTCAGTTGGTACTAGTCCTATTGATTCTGAATATGGTAGCCTGGAGTAGCATCGTGGAGGAATGTACTTAGAAATTCCGCGTAAACTCACAATGTTTAGTACGTAGATTACAGCCATAGGTATTCCAAAGGCGTACAAGGGTCTTTTGAATATTATGGATGATAATATCGCTATACCCATCATTGTGTAAAGCATTAAGGCACATAATAAGAGCCTTCTTGGAATGTTGACATATACTTCAAGAGGATCTACCATGAAGAGTTGGGGATCTGCTAAAGCATAGACAATTAATAGGCAGGCTGCAAGAGGTATGAATAGGCTTAAAATTATCGATAGTAATTTAGCTATGAATAACGTTCTCTTCTTTACACAGCTTAGTAGATAAGCTCTTAAAATCCCCTTATCAAGTTCATAACTAAAAACAAAAACAGTATAAGCTAAAACAACAGGGAACAAAAACCACCAAAGACTGCTAGTATGCCAGCGTATATCAATCACTCTACCTGGAGTTACGTCTTCTTTTATATAAAAGCCAGGTTCCCGCACCTCTACGACATACTTTGAGCTTACGAGTCCTCCCGAGGAGAATAACAGTAAGAAGTATATTAGGAGGATTAAATAGAAACGCTTACCACTAAGAAACTCCCATTTAAACACCTTAAAGAACACGCCTAACACCCCCAAGTAAGAAGGCTGAGAATATTA
>QMSL01000145.1 GCA_003649665.1 Thermoprotei archaeon
GATATACTCATCCATATGTATCTCGTTCGTCACTTTAGACAACTGATGGCTGAGGGTAGAGGAGAGGGAGATATAGGACTTCGAGAGATTGAGCTAATAGGGAAGATATGTAAGAAAATGGGACTAGAGGTAATATTTACTCATGAGTTACCTGAGGGCTTTAGAAGCGTAAGAGAAGTGGAGGACATAGACTTAATGTTGTGTGAGCTAGCGAAAGAACTCAATGGCATTCTCGTTACCAGTAGTAGCATTCAATACAAAACAGCAAATGCATTGGGCGTTAACGTCCTATATTTAAGGAAGAGTACTGGAAGGGAGTATACCTTTGAGAAGTTCTTCGATGAGAACACTATGAGTATCCACTTAAAAGAAGGATGTCCACCTTACGCCAAGAAGGGAAGGCCAGGAGCTTGGCATTTCGTGATGTTACGTAAGGAGCCTATGGGACGCGCTGAGCTTGAGCAAATAGTTAGGGAGATAGTGGAGGCTTGTAATACTCGAAGTGACGCATATGTTGACTACGAGGGTAGTCACTCGAGATTAATACAGTTAGGATCCTACAGAATAGTGATAACGAAGCCCCCTCTCTCGGATGGTCTTGAACTGACGATAGTAAGGCCGATAGTCAAGCTTAAGTTAGAGGATTACAACTTACCCGAGAAGCTCATCAGAAGGCTTGAAGAGCGAGCTGAAGGAATACTGATTGCTGGAGCTCCTGGTATGGGTAAAACAACCTTTGCCCAAGCACTAGCGGAGTACTACTTAAGGAGAGGTAAGATAATCAAGACTATAGAGTCGCCAAGGGATCTACAGCTCCCTCCTGAGGTAACGCAGTATTCAAAGGCTAGAGCCACTCCTGGGGAACTTCATAACATCCTGCTCCTATCTCGACCCGATTATACAGTATTCGATGAGATGCGCACTGCTGAGGACTTTAAGCTGTATACGGATCTAAGGCTGGCTGGAGTTGGTATGATTGGTGTAGTTCACGCGACGACACCTATCGACGCTATTCAGAGGTTTATAGGAAAGGTAGAGCTGGGTATGATACCATCAATAATAGATACTGTGATATTCCTTAAGAATGGTGTTGTAGATAAGGTCTATGAACTGGAGATGGTGGTTAAGATACCATATGGTTTAAGAGAGGCTGATCTTGCTCGTCCTGTAGTAATGGTAAGAGACTTCCTCACTGGCGAGCCTGAGTACGAGATATATGTCTTCGGCGAAAGAACTTTCGTAGTGCCGATACGTAAACCCAAGTCACATATTGAGCTTAGGGCTAAAATAGCGCTAGAGAAATTCTTAAAGAGGTACATTAGAAGCGAGGATCTGGAGATAGAGGTAACTAGAGACGGAAGAGCCCTAGTTAGAATGCCATCCGAGTACATACCTCTGATTACTGGAAAGTATAGAAAGCGGTTAGAGAAAATCGGAAGGAGATTAGGGCTTGAAATAGAGATAATACCTAAGGCGTAATGTGAATTTCCAAATCTTCTGAGATAAGGTTAATTATTTTAATGCTGTATTTTTGATAGGAGGATATCCAGAGAATACTGCTATCACCTGAAGAGGGATAGAAATGAAAAAGAGGAGCTGTAAGGATTGCATATACTTCATGCCTGGTAGCAACCTATGTATTAAATATGGTATTCGAGTTACGGATGTAGATAAGCCGCCATGCGAAAAGATGACAGTTACTAACAATAGCGCTGTGCTAAGGGAGGAGCATATAGCCGAATTAATAGAGGTTGAAGCCTCAAGAGTTCAGAAGGAGTCGAAGAGAAGAAGGAGAACACGTTATGTTACGCAACTCGAGGAACCCCCAATAAAATATGGTCAAGTCTCCACTGGTATAGATGGTCTTGATAAAATACTTGGAGGTGGCTTCATAAAAGGGCGAACGTACCTAGTAGCTGGAGAGACCGGAACGGGGAAGACCATATTCAGCTTACAATTCCTGCTAGCAGGCGCTAGAAACGATGAACCTGGGGTCTACATCTCAATAGATGAGCCTGCCCATCAAGTAATACAAGGCGTTAAGAATCTCGGATGGGATATGGAGCCCTTCATAAAGCGTAGGCTGCTGCAATTCCTTGATATGAAGGAGCAATTTACGAGAATGTATCTGAAAGGAGCGAGATCTAAAATGGAACCAAAAGATGTAGCAAATAGCATACTTGATCACGTAGAGAAAATAGATGCAACAAGGCTCGTAATAGATCCAATAGCACCACTCATGTATGCTCCAGTGGACGTACTCTGGGCTAGAGAATACTTAAGAGAATTGATATTTACTTTAGAATCAAAACGGACTATAACTACAGTGATGACGTCAGAAATCCCCTCAGGTTCATCCTCCTTAAGTAGATTTGGCGTAGAGGAATTCCTTGCAGCGGGTATAATAGTCTTAGGGATCATGGAGTATCAAGGAAGGATAGTAAGGATAATGTATATAAGGAAGATGAGATGGTTGCCCGTTCAGCCATCAAAGTATATATTTAGAATAGTACCAAATAGGGGCATAGTTTTAGAAGGGCCTTTAGATCTCCTATATAGTGAGGAGTAGCATAATGTTAAAGTCACTTAGTACGTCGCTACGTTCTATAGTGAATAAGATATTACGAGCTCCCGTGATAGATAAGAGGCTAATAGAAGAAGTAATTAGAGACATCCAACGAGCACTCCTCAAAGCAGACGTCAATGTCAAATTGGTCTTCGAGCTCTCAAACAGTATACGTGATAAAGCATTGAAGGTAGAAGTTCCTCCTGGCTTCTCAAGAAGAGAGGTAATTCTTCGCTTAATATATGAAGAACTCGTGAAACTCCTTGGTGGTGAAAGCAAACCTAGAATAGATATCGATAAGAGAAAGGGTTACGTCTTAATGTTAGTTGGAATCCAGGGCTCAGGCAAGACGACTAGTGCTGGCAAACTCGCGTACTTCTATAAGAACAGGGGATACAAAGTCGCGCTAATATGTGCCGACACCTATAGACCGGGAGCGCAGGATCAATTAAGGCAACTTGCGGAACAGATTGGTGTCCCATTCTTTGGCATGAAGGAAGCAGGTACTAAGGATCCTATAGAAATCGCTGTGAAAGGGGTAAAATACTTCAAGGATAGGAACTTTGATCTAATAATAATAGATACTGCTGGAAGGCATAAAAACGAGAAGGACTTAATGATGGAGATGAAGGAACTAGAGAAGAAAATAAAACCAGACGAAGTAATGTTAGTTATCGATGCTACAATAGGCCAACAAGCTGGCATACAAGCGAAAGCTTTCCATGAAGCGGTCAAGTTGGGAAGCATAATGGTAACAAAGCTTGATGGTACTGCAAGAGGAGGAGGAGCATTATCTGCTGTAGCTGCAACCGGTGCGCAAATAAAGTTCATAGGCGTTGGCGAGAAGATAAACGAAATTGAAGTATTTGATCCTCCAAGCTTCGTATCGAGATTATTGGGAATGGGCGATATAAAGGCATTAGTTGACAAAATGAGACAAGTAGAGGTATTAAGAGAGGAAAGTATAAAACGCATCGCAAGGGGAAAGCTAACGCTTGAGGACCTTTATCAGCAGTTAATAGCCTTAAAGAAATTAGGACCGCTTAGAAAGGTATTAGAGCTAATCCCTGGCTTCATGCTAACCCTAGATGACTCTAAAGTAGACCTAGCTGGTGAGAAATTGGATAAATGGATAGCCATAATGCAATCCATGACAAAAGAGGAATTACGCAATCCCAAAATAATAAATAGGTCAAGGATGCAACGTATCGCGAGAGGATCCGGAACTACTATAGCTGATGTGAGGGAACTGCTAAACTATTATAAC
>QMSL01000146.1 GCA_003649665.1 Thermoprotei archaeon
AAGCTTATGTTGAATAGGAACCATAGGAAGCTATATAGCATCCACCATGCTATTGTTGGCATCCAAACACTCCAAGGAACACTTGCTCCACCACTAACCATCTGCTGTATATATGGTAGTTCAGGGCCCCAATTCCAATCAAGCATCTCACTATATGGAGAAGGCCCAGTCCTCGTAGCAACGAAATTATCAAATATCACTAGACAAGAACTCAGGTAAAAGTGAAAGATAGCCATGGATGCTGTTGCGCTTATTAGGGCTATATGTTTGCTTGTGAACTTCCCTGGAACTAGGTTGCCAATAATTAATGCTAGAAACATTATTACCGTCGGCAAGCTTATGGCTACCGCTTGTGAATAGTTAGCCCAGCTTGGAGTGTATATTGCGCAGACTTGGGCGGATACTGCGCATACTGCTGCTATGATTACTAGTATCGCTATAAATCTCCAAGATAGTACTGAAGGCCTCCTAACCTCCGAAGTGCTCATATTTAAACCCTCAGGATAATAATGTCTTAAATCTTAATATTTAACGCTTACCACATTAGGTTTAAAAAGGGGAAATGTCTACAGTATTTTCCCGATTAATAAGAAATAAGGGTACTAAAAACAACATTCCTAGGTAAACCTTAATCGCTTTGCCATTATCGATCACAATAGCGCTATTCACTGCCTCTCTATCTTAAATCTCTTAATTAATCCTTAGAAAATAGATGTGATGTTAACTTTAGTATGTACTTAGCTATCAATGAGGTAGTAGTGGAGGAGTACAACTCTAATTTATAAGCATGAGATGTAACTTGCGAAATAGTCAGGTAGCTACACGCCTGTTCAAATATTTAATTGCTGTAATGATATATATGATGTACCTAATGGATAGACCTGATCAAATAGTCTACGTCATATTCCAACTTGATACAGAAGACTTCATAACTCCTGAGACTGATGACGTAATAATAGATCTCGTTAAAGTGTTCAATAAATACGGAATTAAAGGATCGTTTGCAATAGTTGGAGAGAAGGCGAGAGCATTAGAGCGTAGAGGTAGAGATGATGTAATTAATGCCTTGAGAACACAGGATATAGCGTATCAATCCAATTATCACTCAGTACATCCCACCATATCCGAATACCTGAAGGATTTAGGCTGGAAAGATGGCGTTGAAGAAGTGATGAGGAGAGAATCTGAGGGTATTAACGATTTGAGGAGGATCTTCGGGCAGAATCCATCAGCATTCATACAGCCAGGAGGAAGCTGGGCACCCCAGGTGGTATATGCGATGAGGTTGCTAGGAATTAAGGTGTTTGCAGATGGCATCTTCTTCTCACAGCCTGTATGGTTTTGTGGAGTTCTAGCGGTACGTTATTCTCTATCCTTTAGGGAATCAGAATCAGGAACTCCTGAACACCTTGAGAGATTAAAGCATGAATTCGATAAATTATATAATTCCCTAAAGGATAGAGGTGGCGTGATTATAGTAGTATTACATCCATGTATGCTCCTTACGAAGGAGTTCTGGGATGCAATAAACTTTGCTAGAGGAAGAATGCCTAAGAAGTTAAAGCCTGCCCCATTAGTACCTCGAGAACTCTATAAAAGAAGGATTAAGGAGTTCGATGAATTTGTTAGATACATAATAAACCATCCGAACGTAAAGGTCATCACTTATAGGGAACTTCCATCCCTATACGAGGAGCATCTAGAGTTAAATAAAGATGAACTGTTCTCTCTCGCAGAGAAAGTTTTAGAGAATCCCTCTTACCATGTGATTAATAACAAATCGTTCTCCTTAGCCGATGCTTTTTATGCTCTCTGTCTCGCTCTAAAAGAGTATAAAGAAAAGGGATCCCTCCCTCAAAAGATAGTCATTCGTCCAATTTTAGGTCCAATAGAAAGACCTCCCGAGATAAATGAAGAAATGACCGTCAAAGTCCATGATGTGTTAATGACGATAGACAAAGTATACAAAGCTATATTAGAGGAAGGGATTATACCAAGTAGAATTCAGGTGTGTAATGAAGTTGTAGGCCCTCTTCTATTCCTTTACATGATGGCAAGAAGCTTTCTATCCCTTGCTGGAAAGGCTCCCTCTAGATTTACAATCCAAGGCGTTAGTGAGATGTCAATTCTTGAAGACCTTGACATAATCAGGAGAGTCATCAATCAATGGCACTGGATAATATTCCCTGAAAACTTCTCATCCGAGAAAATACTTGAACTTACCATACTTCAACTATGGACACTTAAGCCTGCCATCATGAAGACTGAATATAAAAAGTGAAGTGAAATAATGTTCTCAACCCTTTAGATATTGCGGCAATGCTGCTACTCCTCCTACGAACCAACACAGCGCAGATCCAACTATCATTCCAGCAACAATTGGTATTAGCATTTCATCGTGTACTCGCATACCACCAAACTTTATCACTAAGTACTTTATAATCCATGCAACGAAGTATGGCAGTGGATTTGGCGTTGAGTTGTTCACACCTAGGTATACGCCTACTGGGTCGAATGGCCACCATACAAACCTCATCCTTAAGTAGGATAGAATGCCTACTATCACGGCTGCCGCTAATGCATGGGGCCACCATGGCCTAATACCAGGTATTGTCTGCCACGTCTCTGGGTTCATGAATCTTGGTACCCACCACGTCTGCAAAGTACCTCTTACAGTTCCAGCGATGCCTATCTTGTAGTATAGCTTAAGGACATATGGCCATACCACCACGCTAGCTACCGCCATTGCTATAGTCATTGCTAAGTACATATCCCTTGGTCTAACACCAACATCCTTTGAGATCTTCAACCATAAAGCTACATCTGTGGCGCATGCCATGCATTCAGTTGGCCTATTTGTCATTAGCATTGTATTTACGTATTCTGGAGTCACCTGCTCCACCGATACGATATTTGGAAATGCATACATCGTTATACTTGGTAGATACATCCAGTCGGCTGGTCCCCCTCCTAAGCTTAAGCCGTAAATCCTCGCCCCGCTCATATGGATTAAGAAGTACGTCAATAATATAAGTAATGCTCCTGTTATAGATGTTCCAACTGAGTAATACATCAGTAGGAGGGCTGCAGCGGCGACTAGGAATAGTACCCAGGCCACTCTGTATGGCAAGGCTTCATTCTCCCACTCATCTTTAGTTGGACCCTTGATGGCGGCCTTAATGGTATCTACCATGTATCTCCAATTGAGTAATAACCAGAATATTATTATTGAGATGCCCATCCCTAAGAAGACTGCGTAAAGCTTAAATGGAGGCATGGTTCCTAAGATTTCCCTCCTATCATGCATATCTCCTACTGTATATATGCCTGAATAATATCCCTTGAGATATGCTATTTGACATGCTACAATTAATATTACTGCTGTCACCCATGCTGATAGAAGTATGTCTAATGGTATTAACATATATGATGCATAATCAAGTAGGTTCGTTGGTAATACTAGCAATGCCACTAGCTTCTTGCCAAGGGGTGTTGCTGGTACGTTGACAGCCCCTAACCACCATCGTATATATGTAGCTCCGCTCCATCCGTATATGTCTGGGAACCATGGTACTAGGAATCTTAACACTGGAGGCCACATATAGAAGAATCCTATGCCAAGCCCTACAAGGAAGAAGTTAAACCTCCTCTCTGGTGGTAATCCCTTAGCTCTACGTTCGGGAGAAGCCGCGATTATTGGTACTGTCCATTGGTAGCTTGCTGGGTATGGTAGTAGTTCTATGTCTATCCATCTCCTCCTTACAATTGATAGAAAGCTTGAGTAGAATAGGAACCATAGAAATCCAAATAACATCCACCATGTTAA
>QMSL01000147.1 GCA_003649665.1 Thermoprotei archaeon
AGCTTTGATTACCTTGAAATAGCAGTAAATCAAGGAAATGCCGCTAAATCGTTAGGCATGAGTGTAGGCGACTCCTTGACTATTTACTTTGCTTAGCCTCTTCGTACACTATTACCGTATTTATTTGAACTATATCCTCTGTTATCGTATTCCCTCTTACTGTCTTCCTTCGTCTCTCTCCAGGTCTCCTTGGATGAAATCCTGGAGGCCTTGATAAAAGTACTCTTTTCTTAACTCCTCCCGGTATGCTTGGTAGCATTGGGAATCCTGATCTATCACTTCCTCCCGTTATCTTTAATTTCACTCCCTTTAGTCCTATGAGACTACCATCTATTATATCGCCAATCTTAAGCCCTACAAGGGCTTGTGCGCTTTCTCCCTTTACTTCTATTTGCTTCGCCTTTCCCGTCTTTGGATCTGAGACTACCACTTTAAATTCAGGCAAATCATCTCACCTCTTTAGTTTCCTCCTTAACTTCCTAATTTCACTTAAAATTTCTTTCTCTTCATCACTTAGGAGATCTGAATAGCGGCTTAATAGCTCATCTATGTGGTCTTCCGGTACATCGACGTATAGCTCATCCCCTTCCTTTATCTGTCTTCCAACCATAACATTACCTCTAATGCTTATGGCTACCTCCATGCCCTTTGTTGCTTCGGGGATAGGTTTACCTTGATCCTGTATCTGCATTATCTCGCCAACGCTTCTAAGATCCCTTGCTCTAGCAAGAGGATAGCCTGGCTTAATCCTTCCAGCAAGAACGGCCACACCAACTATTGCTGGGTTCCTACGCCTAAAGACATAACCTGGTAAAATCCTTATCTTTCCAGGCCATATCAACTTTCGCATGGCTTCACTTACCTCTCTCTCCTTCATCCTCTGAACCCACTTCTCGTAGTCCTCTATGAGTCTGTAGATTATATTGTTCGTAAATATGGCCACCCCCTCATTTGCCGCTAGCTCTTCTGCATCGGGGAGTACTTTAACGTTGAATGCCAGTATGACTCCATAATACTTGTTGACTTTCTTAGATATACTTGCCTCTATCACATCTCTCTTAGAGACTGGCCCTACATCTGCTACCCTTATCGGCACGCCTCTCCTCCTTAAGTAATCACTTAAAGCTTCAAGGGTTCCAAGGGTATCAGCCTTTACAACAACTCCCTCTATGTCCTTTGAGATCCTAACTGATTCTATCTCCTCCGCAACTCTTTTCTTAGCTTCTTCAATCTTCTCCTCACTCCATACTGCTATTACTGGAGCTCCTGCTACAGCTCCTTCTAGATTCGGCGCGACTATCTTCACACCAGCTGCTGCATGAACCTCTTCAACGCTCATAAATCTATCCTCAGGACTCCTCATTTCATCAAGAGGCTTGGGCATTAACAGACTCCTTATCTTCGTGATTATCGGCTTCTCTAGACTACCAACGACTATTATGTCTCCCTTTCTCAATATACCATCGTACAGTATGACGTCTATTGTCGTACCAAGACCAGGCTCTTCCTTTACCTCTAGAACTACTCCCTTTCCAGGTCCCTCGCTTACTAAAAGACGCTTTTCCATATACCTCTGCGTGAGTCCCGCTAATACCAATAGTAAATCCGGAATTCCCTCCCCAGTCTTTGCACTAGTTGGTACTATTGCTACAGTACGTGTGAAATCCCTTATCCTATCATATCTATCGGCTCTAAATCCAAGCCTTGAGAATTCCCCTATCACTCTATACGTTAGCTCCTCTAATCGCGCGACTACCATAGGATCCTGTTTCTTGATAGTAAGTGCAAATGGTTCTCCTGGATTTGGTTTCCATCCGGGTATCCTATCTATCTTATTTAAGGCGACTAAGAAGGGCGTCTTCCTTTCCCTTAATATCTCTATTGACTCATATGTTTGGGCCTCAAATCCCTTGAGGACATCTATTACAAGAATTGCTATATCCGCTATCGATCCACCCCTTCTCCTAAGGTTAACAAAGGCCTCGTGACCTGGAGTGTCTATCATCAGGAAGCCAGGAATTTTAACCTTAGCCTTAACCATGGATAGAAGAGGCCCGCATATTTTCTCAAGAACATTCCACGGAAGATACGATGCGCCTATGTGTTGAGTCATTGTTCCAGGCTCTCTGAGCATTACTGCGGTTCCCCTAATCTTGTCTAAGAGAGCCGTTTTACCAACGTCTACATGTCCTAAAACGCATACTATAGGTGAGCGTAACCTCATTGTTTGCTCCCTTTACATAGAGATGAGGTCACAAATAATAATTTATTGTTATTCGTTCCCTTCAATCTTTACAATGATGTCCGATGACGGTACTATAATGTACTCGGTGTTCCATGAAGGAGGAGGATATGCTGATAAAACGAACCTTCTAGCCCTTAAATTCATCTCTACGAGTCCATCAAAATCGTCATCCCTCCAAACGCCTATTATATTACCAAGGAAATCCTTAGCTAGAACGCTGAACCCCCGTAACGATATATTATAAGGAACGATCTTCATAGTACATTTAAGGCTCACGTTATCAGCCGATATACTTATGTCCTTTAGGACTAGCATGCCCTCAACGAGTTCTAACTTAAGGCTTGAAAGCCCTATTGGCATGATGATATCCCCATATACCTCGACTAAGCTAAAATTGATGTACGTTCCATCCATAGCGAGTATACCGTACATATACTCCCTAAGAGTAGAATAGTTAAGGAACACATGAATCGTCCCATCCTCTCTTAAAGGCCATAGAGACTTCTTCATTGTCCTAAGAGCGAGGTCGCCTAGGGAAAGCGCTATGTGATCAACATACCATTTAGTCCAGTAAACTCCGCTGTCCCCAGAGATTATACTTCTTCGGTTAGACGCAAATACTGGTATTATGATGAGCTCAGTGCCGCTCTCGTTATATAGTACAGCATCTATAATAAAGTCTACATCATCAACCTTAGCACTTAAGTTAAAGAGAAATATAGGAAGTCCATCCTTATGAAGTTCAATTATGAGATGCTCCCTATCTCCAATCCTATCCCTCCAGTAATCATGAAAGCTCATAGTTAGGTTAAGATCAAATAACATAGCGAATATCCCAATATCCCCACTCGGAATATGAATGATAGGCGATCGAACCATCATATTTACCGAATCTACCAAAACGCCACCTCTATGCATTTTAATGAATTTACTTGATGACTTAACAACTAGCGTAAGGACAGAATCGCTTACGTTATGAAGCATATAATAGCTCTCGCTAATGTTTAAGGCGAGAGGTATATGGCATCCAGGGATTATAACGACATCCGCTCTCTCCTCCTTACAATATATAGCAACTACTTTAATCTCTTGATTATCTCGTACCGCTATCTCCACACTATTATCAACAACTATCCCCTCACCCTCTAGAATCCAATATGAGAAGACGTACTCTCCATACCTTCTAGGAGCAACAAGCTTTTCATTAAATCCACTATACTCTCCCCTTCTTGTAATCGTGAAGTTAGTAAACCTAGACGTAAACACTAAATATCCCGTCCCATTTATCGGCACACTTATGGGCCATGAACATACATGCAATCTCGACGTATGAAGCTGGGGCGCTTCATAACTTAAGCTTATGACCGCAGTATGAATCGGCACTTGAAGCTCACCTTGCAAATGACCATCCCTATCATCAAGCCACCATATCTCTAAACTAAACGAGGCAGACCAAACGACCTTAAGATAGGATTCCAGAACATAAATTGGCTTACCGAACTTCACAGTCTTCTCATAAGACCTAGGATACGTTTGCCAAAGCCTCTTAACAACATC
>QMSL01000148.1 GCA_003649665.1 Thermoprotei archaeon
GGTGGATACGAGTACATAAGTAAGTACGTGAGCAACTTAAGAGTATACGTGCCTCCAGGTGCAGCTAGAAGTATTGAAAGATATGGTCTTAAACCATGTGTTATCGAGAGGCCACAAGAAGTTGCAAAGGGTATCTACATAATAGGACCTTTTGAGGCATGGTCTGGATTCTATGAGATATCGATGGTTATAAGGGTAAGGGAAAAAGGGCTTATACTCTTAGTGGGATGCTCACATCCAGGTATAGATAAAATAGCACGTACGGCTAGAGAACTCCTAAATGATGAGATATATCATGTGATTGGTGGATTTCATAGACCAAGTCATAGAATGGTTGACTATTTAGCATCCATAGCTAGGTACATATCGCCTTCACATTGTAGTGGAGACGATATAAGGGAATACGTTAAGAGGAAATACCCGGAAAAATATCGAGAGATAAGGACTGGATCCGTAATAGAGTACTAGCAAGGAATATATACAGAAAATACCGAAATTATTTAACCCTTTAGATAGTTAGTTGTCTTAGGCCTTACATATGTTCACTATTTGCTGTATAGGTGTAGGAAGATGGGGACAGAACATAGCACGAGTTCTAGCACACCTTAGGGATCAAGGTAAAGTAGATGAAATTATAATATGTGATAAAAACAGAGATAGAGCTAAATTAATTGCTGAAAGATACAACATAGAGCGTTTCTATCATGATATAGATGAATTGTTATGCAAAGAGGACGTAGATGCCTTCGTAGTAGCGGTTCCTACTAAGTTCCATTATGAAATTGCAATGAAACTGGCCAAACATGGTGATTTGTTTATAGAGAAGCCAATAGCATGTAATACGCGTGAAGCTAGAGAGATAATAAAATTATGTGAAAGGGAGGATAGAATACTAATGATTGGACACATAGTACGCTATGAGCCAGCAACACGTTACCTCCTTTATGAAATACTTCCTAAACTTAAGAAGAATGGAGAGGAAGTGGAGTATATAAATGCTGAGAGGATAGGTCCAGGACCATTTAATCCAATGTACACACTGAATTTAGGAGTATCACATGATTTAATGGTGCATGATGTGGACATAGCAAACGTAATACTTGGAGAGTTACCAAGAGAAGTACGTGCCTTCGCAAGATATAAAAGCAACTTTCCCTATGAAGTGGATATAGTTGCTCTCTTTAAGTATCCAAGTGAGGTTACAGCATCGCTTCATGCGAGTTGGTTAGTATCTACTACCTTAAAGAAAAGGAATATATTAGTACAAACTAAGAGCTACTTCATAGGACTTGATTCTATCCTTCAGAAAGTCTACATAGAGCGAGGGCTTGTAAGACATAGTGCAGATGAGGGGTTCATAGGAGTACTTGCTGCTTATCAAAGTAAGGAAATAGCCGAGCACAGCTTATTGGCAGGACCTGCAAACGAACCACTTCTCATAGAGATGAACCACTTCATAGACTGTATAAAACACAGAAGACCGCCGCTTACTAATGGTGTAGTGGGCTATATCGCCTTGAAGTGTATTGAGGGAGCTTTAGAATCAGCAAGAAAGGGGATTTCTATAAGGCTAACTTGGGATGAGGAGTTTATTGATGAGAACATATATTCTATGGAACGTTATATGAAGAGGAGTTTCTTATGAGAGGTAGCTATCAAGTTTCTGATTCTTTGTAATAGAAGGAAACGCAGGCTTACATATGACGCCATGCCTTTTACATATCTCCTTGATCTTCTCAAATAGTTCATTCCACTTGAAGCCCCTTATATTGCGGAGTACCTCTCGTAGAATTTCATTATCTTCTTCATACATGAATCGTTTAATCCGAAGCTTATCGTAATAGAACTCACTATTAGTGTCCTTTGCCAAAGCTACAAGTTCTCTTATTGTCTCTAAGTCGCTATTGAACCCAGGTATTATTGGTCCAAAGAACAGCCACGTCTGTATGCCATGATCAGCTAGTTCGCGAAGAGCAGTAGCCCTCCGAGAAGGTGAAGGAGCATGTGGCTCTATAATGGAGGAAATGGAGTCTTCAAGCGTTGTTATCGTAATTCCTACATCCACTAGATCGACATATCTGCTAAGTACGTCTATATCTTTTAAGACTAGGTCCGACTTCGTTTGTATACTTACGGGAAATCCGCACTTTAAAAGAAGCTCTAAGCATTTCCTGCTTAGGTGAAAGTCACGTTCGATAGGCTGATAGGGATCAGTTATTGTGGAGAGACCGACTATTCCTCTTCTCTTCCTCCTGACCTCCTTTCCTAAGACCTTTACTATGTTCTCCTTTACTTTTACTATTTTACCCCAATTCTCCGCAACCTCCTTATCTCGAGTATATTCCCTCGCATAGCAATATATGCATGAATGGGCACAACCCACGTATGGATTAAGAGCGTAGTCTATATCAGGTAAACCACTCCTGCTTAAAGCCTCACTTACGTAAATCCTTACTACTCTTACCATGGTTAACACCATTTCAGTATGCGATCTTCCCTCATTAACCTCCTTAATAATACCGATTTCTCAACCCATACATTGAAATCGACTCTCGTTATCTTCTTTAAAAACATGAATACCTCTCGGATGTCATGGAATACCATAGGCCTTCTCTTAAATAACTCCCTAATATTCTCCCTAACAAACCATACCCCAATTGGTAAGTTAAAGCCAGGGTATATTTCCCTAAGAAGTATAGCTGTTGCCTGTCGTCTAATTCTCATTAAGTATTCCAACGTAGCTAGACGGGATGCATAATAACAACCACCTATGTCTGGATACTCCGTTCTACCCTTAAATCCCTCGTAATCGCCCTCAATTATTGGCTTTGAGCCTGTAGGGTTCCATGTTGATTGGGGGAACCAGCATTCCATCCACTCATAGCTCCAAGGTCTAGGCGCTAAAATGGCTACGAAAAGGTTCTTCATATACTTCCTCACGAATACTAAGTATTCGTTCAGTAAAGGGAATCTTCTTACCTCCTTAAGTAGTCCTTCAGAAATCATACTATCTATAGCAGTTATCGACCAACGTGTTGGGACTAATCTCCTTCTCCTCAAAGTACCGATTCCGCCTACGCTTAGTAACTTCTGTATTTGGGAGACACTAACACCACTTCTGTAAAGAGTCATTACTGCATCATACGTACGAAGATCGGTATCGTAGTATACTTGCTCCATCTTGCGGTTAACTTTAACGTTCCCTCCGAGACTAACTCTCATAAGGGGAGCACTCGGTCCTTGTGGGGGTACGTATTCATCTAATATAACCCTTGGTATAGGTCTCTTCTTCAATACCATCTCTATATCAACTGGCCTTTCAGCCATTGCTAATTCCTGCAAGATTAAGACGAGTTTGTTGTCTATATCCTTTATCTTTACGGCAGTTCTGCCAGTAATAATGGAAAACCTGTAGTCAAGAATTTCCTCTAGGGGTTTATTGATCCACGATTCAGGATGGTCATAAATAGACGTATCACCCGTATACGGAGGAGCACCAGGGCCTATATGAACTATAGGGTAACCGATTCTACCAATGAATAAGGAAGGCGGTGAGGAGCCATATACTATATTCTTATCAGGTATATTCCTGACCCTAAGTTTAGCTATATGCCTGACTATTATTGGACAATACGCCATACCACAGAGTAGCTTACTTCCCCTACACAATAGACATAGACTTTGCTGCATCGTTCTCAGTCAACAGATATTGCGATAATCTGAATAATTAACCTAATTCTGAATCTAGAATTGAGAACTCCCCGATTACTGGTACGTTAA
>QMSL01000149.1 GCA_003649665.1 Thermoprotei archaeon
ATATCCTTCAAACTATTTATCGATGGAGTGAGTCTACTTGCGGCAATAGCCACTTTAATTCTCGTAATAGCTGCCTCACTATATTCTATCGATTACATAGAGCACGACATCAGCGCGTACTATATGTTCTTATTACTACTGACGCTGGGAATGCTTGGAGTGTTTATCTCAAGCAATTTAATAGCATTCTATATGTTCCTAGAGTTCATGCTTGTGCCATCATACTTTATAATAGGAGGTTGGGGATTACCAGGAGCACGGCGTGCAGCATTTAAGTTCTTCATATATACTCACGTAGGAGCACTATTTGCTTTAGTCGGCATTGCACTAACCTACTTAAACTTAGGTACATTGGACATACTCTCAATGCCCCAAATGATAATGACGTCCACTACTTGGAGTAGAGTATGGCTTACCGTTTTCATATTATACGTGATAGGATTCCTTGTAAAGGCAGGTGCATTTCCCGTGCACTCATGGCTTCCTGATGCTCACAGTATTGCACCAACGCCCATGTCATCTCTCTTAAGTGGTATAATTGCGGCAAGTGGTGTCTATGCACTGTTCAGAATACCGTATATGAGCATACTACTCCCAACGTTTGGAGCGGGAATTAACGTAAATAAAGTTCTAGTCGCCATGAGCGTATTGGGCTTGATGTCAGTATACTATGGAGGGTACCTTGCCCTTAGGGAACGTGATGTAAAAAGAATTCCAGCGTATTCTACTATAAGCCATAACGGATATATGATAACTGGCCTTAGCTTGGGCCTTGCCGCCATAATAAACAATGGCATCGAGAAGTTCATCTTCATTGGAATATTAGGCGCAGTCCTTCATATACTCTCCCATGCACTTGCTAAAGGCCTCTTCTTCATGGTCGCGGGAACTATACTTGAGGAAACGGGCGAAAGAGACATAACCAGGACTAAAATGTTGCTTAGACTAATGCCATGGACTGGAGCATTTGGCTTCTTCGCGCTCTTCGGTATCGCTGGAGCACCTCCATTCGCAACATTCATAAGTGAATTATTGATGATAGTGGGATCAATATACTCTGGTCTCAAGTATGCAAAGCTCTTCACGCTATTACTAGCGTTAGGAACTGCGCTTAGTGCAGCATATGCCCTCAGATTCTGGTGGTTTACATTCTGGAAGGGTGAGGACAAGGAGAAAGTACACGATGTAAGAGAGAGAGCAAAGGTAGGCATGGTAATTCTAGCGATAATGCTAGTAATAGTTGGTTCAATACCATTCCCATTCCTTGAGCAAGTAAGGCGAAGTCTCATGACAGTACTTTCCTCACTTAAATAGAATATTATGTTGTTCATTTCATTATGTTTTAAAGTCTTTAGTCTTCACACGAATTTTATTCAAATTGCCGTATCTAGCCCATATTGCACAAGTCCCCTCACTTGATACCATACAAGGTCCCTTAGGGGAAGAAGGATTGCATACTCTCATGAAAAGAGGACATTCTGTTGGCTTAGCTCTACCCAATATTATGTCAGCACATCGACAGCCAGGAGCAACATCCCTCCCTCCCTTAAAATCTAGGCCATACTCCAGTCTTGCATCATATTCGGCATAAGAATTCTTAAGCTCTAAACCACTTTCCTTAACGATACCTATCCCCCTCCAGCCAGCGCTAACCACATCGAACACCTTCCCTACATAACGCCATGCTTTAATGTTTCCCTCGCTTCGTACTACTCTTGAGTATTCATTGAAGAGCTTAACGTCGTTAAATTTTATCTGCCTTAATATCTCGAAGATCGCAATTAGTACGTCCTCTGGTTCGAATCCTGCTACGACGACCGGTAACCCATAGTCCTCGGCTAGGAACTTCCATGCATTACTTCCGATTATAGTGGAAACATGACCTGGAGCTATTATGCCGTCTATCGCTATGTCTCTTACCTCGTCAAGGATATAACGCATTATGGGGGGCGTTAGTCTGTATGCTGATATTATCTTTAAGTTACGTGGTACATCCTTATGTACAAGCCTCGATGCTACGCTTGGTTGCGTGGTCTCAAATCCAACTCCAAAGAACACGCTCTCCTTTCCATCCTTTGCCAACCTTATTGCATCAAGGAAACTATAAACTATCTTAACATCCGCGCCCTCCGCCTTAGCTCTTGAAAGACTCATCTCAGTTCCGGGGACTCTATACATATCTCCGTAAGTAAACACTCTAATTCCATCAAGCGCTAACTTTATGCACTCATCGATATAAGCGGCGGGAACGACACATACAGGACAACCTGGGCCCGCTATTAACTCTACGTTCTCAGGCATGAGACTTCTTATCCCATAATATGATATAACGTATTCATGTGTTCCACAGAAGCCCATTATCCTAACATCACCTAGACCTTTAGCCAACTTATGGATATTCCTCACTAATCGGTTGATATCAACTTTAAGCACGTGCTTTAATAAGGGATCAAGTTTATTTTAGTTTCGTCCTAATCTGAATGGTGACCAAATATGAAGATAACATTAGCTCATGGCGCTGGAGGTAAGGAAACGGAGGATCTAATAAGGAATGTAATAATCCCTATGTTTCGTTATAAGTCTGTAACTGGCGGGATCGGCCTAGATCAAATGGAGGACTCCGCAATAATACCAATAGGCGATAAAAGGTATCTGGCCATCACTATCGATAGTTACACTGTGAACCCTATATTCTTCCCTGGTGGAAATATTGGAAAACTTGCCGCATGCGGTACAATAAACGATCTTGCAGTTGTTGGAGCGAGACCTATAGGGATGCTGGATGGAATAGTTGTTGAGGAAGGTTTCGATTTAGACAAACTCAAGAGAATTTTAAAGTCCTTTGAGGAAGTCTTAAGCGAGCTTAAAATACCCTTACTTGGAGGCGATTTCAAAGTTATGCCAAGAGGTTCTGTGGACAAAATAGTAATATCCACGTGTGGTCTCGGCATTATAGAAGGAGGTCCAATACTCGACTCTGGCGCAAGACCTGGTGATAAAGTTATAATAAGCGGTACCATAGGAGATCATGGCGCTGTAATATTGGCTTTACAGAGCGGACTGGAAATAGAAAGCGAGGAGCTCTCATCTGATTGCCAACCAGTGCTCAAGGTTATGGAATGTGCTCTGAAGATAGGCGAAGTTCATGCTGCTAAAGATCCTACACGTGGTGGATTAGCTATGGCTCTAAATGAAATAGCGAGGAAATCAAAGGTTACAATCATAATTGATGAGGAGGAAATACCAATAAGAGAGTCAGTAAGGGCTTATTGCGACATGCTGGGAGTAGATCCTCTATCTCTTGCATGTGAAGGCAAGGTAGTCATGTGTGTAGGATCCGAAGTAGCTGACGACATAGTTAAGAACTTGCATAAATACGGATATAACGACGCATGCATAATAGGTGAAGTACGAAAGGAGAAGGATATGGAGGGTTACGTGATAATACGAACGAAGGTTGGCGGAATGCGTATCGTTGAACCTCCAACTGGCGAAATAGTTCCTAGGATTTGTTAATTTCTCTACGAACTTCCTCCAACTCCTCCATTAACATAGATATGGCTTCCTCCATTTCCCTTGCTAATTTCTCATCTATCTTAGCTATTATGGCTCCTGCGTGAACTATTACGTGATCTCCAGGCCTTACGTTAACTAGGAGGGCATCAACCCTCCTCTTTACTCCACCAAAGTCGACTATGGCTACATCCCCTTCCACTTTAACGACTTTCCCTGGTATACCAAGACACATTTAAGTTCATC
>QMSL01000150.1 GCA_003649665.1 Thermoprotei archaeon
AAGTGGCTGGCGTGATGGGTAAGAAGGTCTCCCCAACAGCATTTGAAGTGGATAGCAAAGGGATTCCTACTGGAGTGATCTTTGAAGATGGCATAGAAGTTATAATGAGGAAAATTCCGAAGATGGATGTAAGAGAAAAAGTAGAAGTCATAAGTAATGCTCTAAACACATTAGCGAGTTATGGAGTTACCGCAGTTGGCTTCATGTCGTGTACTCCTGATAGTTTTGAGGCACTCCAGATACTTAGAAAGCAGGGAAAATTGCCTATCAGAGTCATGGTATACTTTACGAGTGATATGATGAAATATCTAAAGAGGATAGGATTACGCGGAGGTTATGGCGATGATATGCTTAGGATTATGGGCATAAAGATATTCGTAGATGGATCGCTTGGAGGGAGAACTGCATTTCTAAGAAGGCCCTATAGCGATAGTAATACAAGAGGCGTACTCAGAATGAGTAAAGCAGAGATACGCAGCATCTTAGAGGAGGCATATTCGTTAGACTTACAAGTCGCAATACATGCAATAGGAGATGGTGCGATAGTTGAGGCGCTAGGTGCCATAGAGGAGGCAGGGCTTGATGGATCTCATTGCAGAATAGAGCACGCCTCAGTAGTCGATGAAGACATAATAAAGATGATGAGGAAAACTAATGTAATAGCTGTAGTTCAACCGCATTTCATCATAAGTGATTGGTGGATTGTTAGAAGATTAGGGGATGATAGGGCTAGATGGGCTTATGCATTTAGAAGCATGATTAATGCAGGGATAAGAGTTGCGTTTTCCACAGATGCACCAGTAGAGCCAGTAAATCCATGGCTTACCATATATGCAGCGGTGACACGAGGGGAAATGGAAGGCATAGAGCTTTACAAATATACTGTAAGTGAAAAGCTCAGCTTGGAACAGGCCCTTGAATGTTACACTAGCGGATCCAGAATAGCGCTAGGGCTAAGGGAGATGAAGTTAAGGGAAAACGCTCTAGCAGATCTAACGATAGTTGATAGAGATCCCTATGCTGTCTCAACATTTGATCTAAAGAGGATAAGGAATGTAGCAACAATAGTTAATGGGAAGGTAGTACATATCGCCTTATAAGGAGCGTAAGTCATGATAATGATAGCTAACTTGTAAGTTATTCAACTTTCACAGAAGCAGAATGATTAACAGTATGCATAACATGTAGTTACATGAGGTATGTCGTGAGAGCATGTCTGAGAGCGTAAGACCGATACATGCACAGGAATACTTTACAGTTAGTACTGATGGCGAGGTAACGCAAATAATAACCTTTTATTATCACGATCCTGAAGGCTATTATAGAGAGCTTGCAGAGGAGGGCAGGATAGGCAAGGAACTCGATAAGATGGTAATTAACATGCAGAGCTTCTTGGATGAAGAGAGGATATATATTAACGAGAGACGCGTAAGACCAGAGGTCGTTGGAGCAGATCTATCGTTCTTAGGCTCTCCAGAGATAGTCTCGGCAATATTCATAATAAAGTTCAAGGGAACTATACAGAAGGGCATTAACGTATATGAGGATCACTATGAGCCAGAGATAACAGAGTATGGCTATGAGATCTACTGGGTCTTTCCATTAGGATGGAAAATCCTAGATGTTGAGATGGCTGGTGACCATGAGATAATAGGCGATGGAAACATATTAGTAGTATGGGCGGAGGAAGGAACTAATACTGGTGGACATGAGAGGATTATGTTTTATGTTCCCTAGGCAGCGTGAAAACTCATGAAGTGGACCGTATGTATTATTGGAGGAGGCCCCTGTGGACTATTAGCTGCAAGGGAGCTCGCCTTAAGGGATGTCAATACAATAGTCTTTGAGGAACATGACGAGATAGGTGAGCCAGTACATTGTGCAGGCTTAGTAGGAATGAAATGTCTTAGGGAACTTAGAGTCCCAGAAAGAGAGGATATAGTACTCAACGTCGTTTATGGTATAAGACTGGTACTACCAAGTGGTTCTACTATATTATTGAAGACAGGAAAGCCCATGGGACTGGTTTTAGATAGAGCGAAATTCGATCAGGAGATAGGAATAGAGGCATATAATGCAGGAGCAGAGATAATGAAAGGACATAGGGTTGTCGGCATTAGGTTAATGGAGAGAGGAGTTAAAGTGGCTGTTGATTTTAAGGGAGAGAGGAAAGTTGTTTTAGCGAGATATGTAATATGCGCGGAAGGCATGACTAGGAGGATAACTAGAAGTGTATTCAAAGTTCCGAAAGGAGTCCTTATTGGAATTCAGGAGGAATATGAATTGCCTATGAGGATAGAAGATAGATACGTTACAGTATTTCTAGGAAGGCGTTATTCGCAGGGTCTTTTCGGATGGGCTATACCAACGAGGTATGGATTTCGAATAGGAACGGCCTCGTATAGAGATCCAATGAAAGGACTAAATATGATAAAAGCAACAGACCTTGTGAAGAGGATGATTAGAGGAGGGAGGATTATAAGGAGAATGGCGGGTTTTGTAAACACGCAAGGCACGTTAGAGCGATTTAGTGATGCAAATGATAGAGTATTCCTAGTCGGCGATAGTGCAGGCCAAAATAAGCCACTTAGCGGTGGCGGAATATATTATGGGGGGAAGGGCGCGTTAATACTAGCTAATGAAATCGTAAGGGAGGAGGACATAGGGAGAAATTATGAGAGGAAGTGGAATGCAATATTTGGTAAGGAGATCAGAAGAATGCTTATCTTGAGGAATATCATGGATAAATTAGAGGATCGTGAAATAGATATCCTGTTTAAGACCTTATTCTCAAAGGAGGAGGAGCTTGAGGAACTAAGCGATTACTACGATTCACACTACATGTTAATTAAGAGGATCCTTCCGCTTAGGCTATTCAATATAGCGAAGCTGATATTCAAACTTGGGCCAAGGCTCATAACTAAACTGGTGATTTAAGCTAAGTTAAATTTAGAGCCTTCCTCTATAATACTAATCCGTGATCCACATGGAACTACCTAATGTTAAGGACTATAAGTTAACTCCTGGCATGAAGGTTCATGAGCTAGTAGAGCAAATGCTAAATGCGGGATTTCAGGCTACCGAGATAGGAAGAGCTGTAGAAATAATAGAGAGAATGAAGAAGAATGGGGCTACGATATTTTTAAGCTTTACAGCAAACATGGTAGCAGCAGGGCTTAGGGGCGTCTTCGCATTACTTGCTAAGAAGAAGTTTGTGGATGTGATAATAACGACGGGTGGAGCTATAGATCATGATGTGATAAAGTCTATTTCTAGCTACATAATAGGGAGATTTGACATGGATGATATAGATCTGCATAAGAGGGGAATCAATAGGCTTGGCAATATCCTAATACCTAATGATAGATACGTGGCCTTTGAGAATGTTATACAGAACATCCTCTCAGAAATTTACGAAGAGAAACGAGTTATCACACCATCAGAGCTCATAATGGAGATAGGAAAGCGAATGAAGGATGAGAGTTCATTCATCTACTGGGCTTACGTCAATAAGATTCCGATATTCTGCCCCGGAATAACAGATTCCGCACTAGGTCTTCAGGTATTCTTCTTTAAGCAAACGCATAAGGACTTCATAATAGACGTTACAGGGGACATGAAGGAACTAGCCGATATAGTATTTGATGCAAAGAGCACGGGTGGGATAATACTTGGAGGAGGTATAGCTAAACATTACACCATAGGGGTGAACTTGTTAAGAGGCGGACTGGATTATGCTGTTTACATAACCACAGC
>QMSL01000151.1 GCA_003649665.1 Thermoprotei archaeon
CCATTCTTATAGACTAAATCACCATCTATGTACACTTCCCCTCTTCTCATATCTTTTATCATATCCCAATGTATAGCGGATATGTTTTTGCTTCCAGTAATAGGATAGCCTGCACCCAATGCCATATGTATGGTTCCTCCGATCTTCTCATCAAAGAGTATTGCCTTAGTGAACTTTGTTATATTGTAATTTAGACCAAAGGCAAACTCACCTACGCGCTTAGCCCCTTCATCCGTTTCTAAGATCTTCTTTAAATACTCCTCTCCTCTTGATGCACGTGCGTTAACGACCTTCCCCCTTTTGAACTCTAGCTTAACATCCTCTACAATTATTCCTCTCCATATAGCGGGATAGGTGAACCTTATCGTTCCTTCTACGCTATCCTCTATTGGTCCTGTGAATATCTCTCCACCTGGCATGTTCTTTTTACCATCATCTACAATCCACTTACGCCCTCCAACCTTTACGATTAAATCCGTATCCTCTGCTACTAGACGTATTTCATCTGCTTTTGAAAGAAGCTTCTCTTCTATTTCTCTTAATTCCTCTGAGAATTTCTTCCATTCATTCACAGGGTCTTCTCTATCTACCATGCATGCTTTATAAACGAATTCCTCGTAATCTATTAGGCTCATCTCTGCCTCTTGTGCCAATGCCTTTGTCGGAAATGGTGCTACACACCACCTTAGCGTCCCTTCCATATCTCGCCTCATGAATATTTCAGTTAACTTTCTTCTTGCAGCGCTTCTTATCCTCAGCTTCTCTGGATCAATTGATGACAGATATCTAGTATGCGTACTTGACATTATGCTAACTCTTGCACTTATAGTCTTCATGATGAATTCCTCTATTGGAGATATATGTGAAAGCACTTCCTTATCTGCATACTTCATGAATACTTCTTCTATCTCCTCCTCCGTAATGAATACGATAGGGTATCCGCCATTAGTAACTATCACTTTTACTATTTCCTTAATCAATGGTAGAGAGACGTACCTTCCCGTTACTAATACCTCATCGTTCTTGCCTACCTCTATGCAGTAATCAACTATGAGCTTAGCCAGTTTAGGGATTTCGCCTCTCATCACCTGTTATTTATGGGCATTAAAATAAAATGT
Organism: Thermoprotei archaeon; assembly: GCA_003649665.1. GTDB lineage: Archaea > Thermoproteota > Thermoprotei > QMSL01 > B3-G16 > B3-G16. Next base: position 1,119 of record QMSL01000151.1, read on the forward strand.
TTATCATTATTTCTGATCCATAGTAATGAGGAAACTAGGTATAGTGTTCATATTGCCTTTGTATTCTTACTAACCTAGAAGTCCTGATTCAAGTGCTGAGGAGAGCGATTCTAAACTCTCCTCACGTTCTTTAACTATTCGATTCATTAATTCCACTCCATTATTAGTTAACTTTACCTCAGTGTCCTTATCTATCTCTCCTTCATACTCCACTAAGTCAAGATCCTTTAAGAAGCTCAATACCTCCTTCACTACTTCTATTGGATACTTAAGACCCTCTGCTAGTTCAGACACTTTTACACTACCTTTACTTCCGATTTCAACTAGGAATACATCTGCATGTGCTATTACTCTCTCACTACCAATCTTGAATGTAAACTCCTTTACTCTTACCTTTCTGAATAATTCTTCAATTTCTTCTTCATGCATTCTATTACCTACCTCATCCTAATCATTTCTCATTTAAATCCTTATCGGAATTGCCAACTAAATGCGTTCTGAACCACTTTAAGATCTCTTCGATTACTCGCCTTCTACTGCTATAAGTATTGAATACGTGGCCTCCTTCATTGAGTAGGATGAGCTTCTTCGTACACTTTAATCTTTCATGGAACTTTAAAGACTGCGTATAAGGAACGATCTGGTCATCCTTACTATGTATTATGAGGACTGCTGTCTCTATCTCCTCCGCTCTATCCATTAGATTTACACTCCTCATTTCTTCTAAGGAACTCCTCCTGATTCTTTGAGAACCCAGATATACATACTCATTGTCAGTAACCATTGCCTCAGCTTTTATTATCTCGCTAAAATCTATTGCTGGGGATAGAAGTACCATCGCCTTTATGTGATTTTTGAATAATGTTGCAACTCTTATAGCTACGGCGCCGCCAAGGCTTAGTCCAACTATGCCAATTCTACTCACATCAACTCTAGCTCTAAGTGACTCGACTACGTGCTTTATTGCCTCCTCAGCGTCTTCAAATGCCCATTTTATTCTGAAGTCCTCAAAGTTCAATGGGCTATCACCATGTCCTCTATAGTCAAAGCGCATTACTGCAACACCCTCTTTACAGAGCTCTCTTGAGAGATCTACGTAAAGCCTTCCGCTCTCTATCTTATTTCCTGTAAACCCATGAAACAATATGACAATTGGTGGTATCCTCTCAGTCTGAGGTATATGTAAGTACGCTGATAGGCTATAACCATGACTTTCAAAGACATGTGGTTCCTCTAAGCATTTCATTATTGCTCACATCCCGTAATATGACTTAACATGAAAATAACATTATAAGGATTATTGAGGTCTATAAATACCTGATTGTCAATATTTCTATCCTTGGCATTAATTCATGCTAAAGGTTTTTATACAAATAATTTAAATGAGTATGTACACGTAAAGGTGAGGCTTGATGAATGAGCATGAGAGGATGTACCATTTGCTAAAGGATCTCACTGAAGCATGTGGTGTCTCTGGATTCGAGGATGAGGTAAGGCAAGTAATAGTCGAGAAACTTAAGGAGTATTCAGATGAAGTACGAATTGACCCATTTGGAAATGTGATTGCAGTAATCAAAGGTGAGAATAAAGACTTTAAGGTGATGCTTGCAGCGCACATGGATGAAATAGGACTTATGGTGACTCACATAGAGAAGAATGGGTTCATAAGATTTACAACAGTAGGTGGCGTAAATGCTCTTACGTTAATAGGACAAAGGGTAGTCATACAAACGAGGAAGGGTAAGATTAAGGGAGTAATAGGGATGAAACCCCCACATCTCATGACTCCTGAAGAAGCGAAAAAGGTCCCTGAAATAAAAAACCTCTTCATAGATGTTGGCGCCAGTAATAGGAGTGAAGTCGAGAAACTAGGAATTAGAGTTGGGGATGTTGTGGTCATCGATAGAGACATTGCAAGATTAGGTAACGGTAAGATAGTGACAGGAAGGGCATTCGATGATAGGGCTGGAGTTGCGGTGATGATAGATGCTATGATGAGAGTTTACGGTAAGGAACCATCGTGTACCGTATATGCAGTTGCAACCGTACAAGAAGAGGTTGGATGTAGGGGTGCTAGAGTTGTTGCATTCAGAATAAATCCAACAATGGCTATTGCAATAGATGTCACTGCTGCAAATGATGTCGCTGGCGTAAGCGAGCATGAATATGTAACGCGATTAGGTGCGGGTCCTGCAATAAAGATAATGGATAACGTAAGGGGCGGGTTCCTAGGCCTTATCGCTCATCCAAAAGTCAGAGAGCTTTTAATAAGAGTTGCTGAGGAGGAGAAAATACCATACCAGCTTGAGGTTCTAGTAGGCGGTAGTACCGATGCCTCTACAATACACTTAGTAAGGGAGGGTGTTCCTTCTGGTGTCATTTCTATACCTACTCGGTACGTGCATTCATCAACTGAGGTCATATCTCTCGATGATGCGGTTAATGCTGCAAAGCTAATAGCCGCAACCATAAATAAGGTCAAACCCGAAGACTTAAAGTTTTAATTAGCCTTAACATGGCAAGTTTAAATTACCCTATCCCCC
>QMSL01000152.1 GCA_003649665.1 Thermoprotei archaeon
ATGGCTTGCCTTCTTTAATGAAGGGACAATAGGATCTGCACGAGGGAGCGAGTAACTTTATAAGTTCATTTCCCTCAGGTAAATTCCTTATAAGGTCTATTATCTCTTGATCTCCCTCTAATAATTTTATGGCAACCCATCGAGGAGAATAACCTCGCAAATTATATTTGCTTAATATGGAAGAGAGTTTGTCTATTAGCTCTTCCACCTCACGACCATAACTTATACGTAAGGGTTTTGCTTTTATCCTCCCCTCGGCAACGTCTATTACCTTATCTAAGAGCTTATCAAGACCTCTCCGTTTATAGGCACTTATCTTAACTACGGGAATTCCTAGGATCTTTGATAGCTTGGCGGCATCTATTCTTATACCTTTATCTTCGGCTACATCAATCATGTTGAGTGCTAGAACTACCTTATCCGTTAACTCGAGTAGTTGTAGAGTAAGATATAAATCCTTTTCAAGAGTGGTTGCGTTCGCTACATGTACTACGACATCAGGTTTTTCATCCACGATGAACCTTCTTGCTAGAAGCTCTTCAAGAGAATATGCTGTTAAGCTATAAGTTCCAGGAAGATCGACTAATCGTATTTCATAACCTTTATATTCAGTTATGCCTTCCTTCCTTTCGACAGTCTTACCAGGCCAGTTTGCGGTATATTGTCTAAGACCCGTTAAGGCATTAAAGAGCGTTGACTTACCCACGTTAGGATTACCAGCTAATGCAACTAAGATTTTCTTCATAGAGTTCGCCTCGGCCCTAAGGGTCTTACATAAATGCGACTAGCCATGCCTCTACCGATAGCTATCCTAACGCCAGATACCCATAATACTACCGGTCCCCAGCTCTTATTCTCCATTCTGACTCTAGCTCCAGGATATATCCCAAGTTCAGCAAGACGCCTTAATATACCCCATCCACCGTGTATGTATACGACCTCTCCCTCTTCTCCAGGATTAAGCATTATAAGAGGGATAAGGCCGGACATATTGACACTCATTTACCTCACCTCAGTAACAGAAATTAGCTTTAGGACATCTTCCTCAAGAGCCAGGATGTTATCATTTACTTGAACTTTTATGGACCCCTTTGGCTCTCTGCTTTTTACTTTAAGTATAGTACCTGGTTTTAAGCCAAGCGAGTTAATTACCTCAAGATCCTCCTCAGTGCTTAGAGTTATTCTGGTTATGCGGTAAACTTTTCCTTCTTCAGCATTACAGAGGAGTATCTCCCTTTCGGTCTTCCTAGGAGGTATGGGCTTTCCGTGAGGACAAGTTTTCGTATCCTTTAACTTCCTCTCTATATACTCTTCAATATCAGCTATATCATGCTCTAACCTATGCGCGATTTCATGTACTTTCTCAATGTCCATTTCAAGGATGTCGGTTAGAAGTCTTTCAGCGAGCCTATGCCTCCTTAGCACATCCATAGCAATCTCTCGCCCTTTCTCGGTTAGCCTTATACCTCTATAGGGTATTCGTTCTACATATCCGCATGCCTTAAGACGTTCTATTGTATTTATCACTGTGCCAGGCTTTACGCCTAGGGCTTTAGCAATATCTGTGGTCCTAGCAACTCCATACTCCTCCTCGAGTCTAGCTATAGTTACCAAATAATCCTCAATTACTCTACTTACTCGTAACTTCTTTCGCATTTTCTCTGAAATTACGATATGTCGTAACTTAATATACTTTTTCATTCTGTGAAATTAACATGACATGAGATTTCCAAGACTTAATCGAGGTAGGCAAACTCCCATACCAAATAATGGATACAAATATCGCAATAAGCTCGGGTATTGCTGCTCCAATACAGCTATGATTATCGTAGAGCACACAACGATTATTATGATGGAGCGCACTAACGTCATGATCTGTAATTTAAATAGGAGGGAAAAATAACGTTAACACATGTGTATTATACTTGGTTACTTAGTTCATGTTTATGAAAGGCTAAGTTAAAGTCTCTAAGATAAGCATCTATATGGAATTCACTATTAGCAGTACAAACCTTAAGGGAAACTCTTTCAGCGGTTAACTGCTCAATCGTGGCCTTAACTTTGGGTTCCTTGCCTTTATTAGCATGCATTACTGTGACGAAGATATATTCCTTGAACTTAAATAGAGGGGATATTGAGAAGTATAGGTTTTCTCGTACAGTAGGACCTCCTCTGGACTCGTAAGAAGTAATGCTCCGCCTAACATACATAATGCGTGGTTCATCGCTACTCGGTTTTACAGGAATCACTTTGAGATATACATCATCATTTATTACCGTAAATGATTCCTTATCTTCCCTTAGGTTGCCATCTGGATGGAATATTATTTCGAAACGCCTTGGCACATCTGAAGCAACATCGTCTATTATGACAAGAGTAGTTGGCTTTATGAAAATTAACCATCTGTTATACTTAGTTAGGAGGTTATCATATGCAGATGCACCATCACCAATTAGCAGGTCTACCTCATCTGAGAACTTGCTCTTCACTATCTTACCGTAATTATCATCACCACAACGCTGACCCATACCATCAACAAGTAATGTATTATGGCCTAGCGTTGAATTTGCTTCATAACACCATCTACGTTCACGTTTATCGAAGAACCCAAGATTTGGAAGAGTATAAGGCCATGACCCTAGATCCTTAATTAGGCGCTTGCCATATGCATAGAATACGAATGAGTTTACATCAAGATGTGCATGAGGCGCATTAGTTTTTCCAGTTTTAAATCCTAAATAACTACTCTCATCCTCCCATCCGCTTCTCGTCACAGCAACTCCTATCTCCTTAAAGACTTTATATGGTGGTATATCGGGTACCTTAGGCTTAAGGGTATCATCATAAAAGATTACGTACAGTGCATTATATGATCTGATCTTCCACGCGAGCCACTGTAAATATGGATCACGGTATTCTGAAGCTAATTTAGCAACTAGCCAATTTAAAGGAGGACGATACCTACAGTCAGAGAAGTTAAAGCATTTTCCGTCCGGAGTATATAGGTATAAGGCAAAATAGCCGGTTCTCTTCAGTCGAGGGTGTTTAAAGAGATTTATAAGGCCTTTTGTAGTACGTTTTAACGCCTCAGCAAACTTGACGCCCATGCCAATACCATACCCCCAATACCCTAACCCCTCATCATAACTTCCATCTTCGCCTATTCTATTAAATACCGTTATCACACCAACTATTGCCTCTTTTAGGCATTGCTTGAAGTTATCATATTCATTGAGAAGGGAAAGAGAGGCCGTACCTATACCCCCACAAATCGCAGAACGCCAATTATGAGTCGCCATAGTCCACCATTCAAGTTTCCTAGCTGAAATGTACCTAAAGGGTTCCAAAGCGCGATTTAATAAAGAATTCCTTATTTCCTTTCTTAAGCTATCGTCCATGTGTTCATATAGCCAGTCATAGATAAGACCTAGTGCAGAAGCAGTATTAGCCACGCCTAAGTCAACTTTTAATGGCTTATGTGCTTCTAGAACCCAATCTTCTATATCGAGAACTGAGAGCACCAATTCTTGAGTGTTGTCAGCTAACGACTTATTCCCTGTAAGGATATACATAAAGGCGTGCTCTAAAGCCATTTTAGCGATTACAGAAGCTTTAAGCTC
>QMSL01000153.1 GCA_003649665.1 Thermoprotei archaeon
GGGGATGCTTTATTGAGTTTAACTGTAGGGGTACCTTCTAACTTTGCGTGTTTCTACATAGTTGGTATATTAGCGCATAAGCTTAGAAATGCCATCAGATACGCTCTTATGGGCATACTTGAGGAAGCCTTCATGCTAATACTTATGGTACTATGTTATAAACATGGCCTTTTACCTCTAGAAATAGCTATCGCCTACGGAATTGGCATGGCGGTAGCTATCGCTTTTACATTAGCGTATGCGTTAGTAAAAGGTAGGCGGTATTGCAACCTAATATTGGCCTGTAGCACAGGCCTTTTAATAGGTTCCATTATAATAGGCGTAGGAGTTTACGCTTATAGTCAATTCTTTACCTTACCTACAGGGGAGAGCAGATTACCCATAAGTGCTGCTTTATTATGGATGTTATGGGTTTATATAACTGAGATTCCATTCATTATCTCGCTATCTCCACCCATTACTGAGGTCATCCTTAAGGTATTTGTAAGATCGGAAGTCTAAGGGGAGCTTCATGCGTATAGTTAGGGCGTTCTCTCCAGCTGGTCTTTCTGGATTCTTTGCAACTAATATTGTAGAAGGAGATCTATTGCATACTGGCGCAATAGGTGGCGGTATAACCCTAGAGAAGGGCGTTTATGTAACTGTTAAAGCCGAACCATCCGAGAAAAATTCCATAGTTACGTTACTTAATGGAAAAGTTGCTGACATGTACGTTGCTAAGAGAGTGGCTGAACAAATCCTTGAGCTAACTGAGGAATGCTTTAGCCTAGTAATAGATCAAAAAATAGAGGTTCCAATTGGAGGAGGCCTTGGAACAAGTGGTGCTAGTGCTATCGCAACAGCTCTTGCGGTAGCTAAGGCATTGAATGTACCAATTACATATTATAGAGCTGCACAAATAGCTCACGTTGCTGAAATACTATCAGGTACTGGCCTTGGAACGGTCTCTGGTCTTGTGGTAGGTGGCTTGGTTCTCGTAGTAAAACCAGGTGCTCCCGGCTATGATAAGGTGGAAAGAATTATCGTGGATAGCAATTTGGACGTTATTATATGTTTCTTTAGTCCTGTTGCGAAAGAGCGAGTGCTTAAGGGAAAGGACATAAATAGAATAAACGAAATAGGCAAGAGGGTTCTCAATAAGATCCTAGAGGATCCAACTCCTGAAACTTTTATGAGTTGCTGTCTAGAGTTTGCGAGAAATAGTAACCTCATTTCTAAACGCGTACTCAAGTGCGTGAATCTGGCCTTAAAACTTGGTGCTATCGGTGCTTCTCAAACTATGATAGGTGATGCAGTCTTTGCTCTAGCTGATAGAGACTTAAGTGAGGAGATAATAGATGCCTTCAGAAAAATGGGAGGGATTGTACTAGCGTCTAGAATAAGCTGGGCCCCTGCTAGATTGATATAAGTAAATATTATCTAGATCCTTCTGGCATGAAATATTAGGACGGGGGCGTCTGGAAAGCTCACAGTATTGACTTTAAATCCTAAGCTCTTGAGCATAAAGTACAGTCTATCCTGACAACCTCTATGTCTCCCAGCGAAAAGTGACAAGGAGCCTCCTTTTCTCAATAAATCATATAAATTGGATAGGAATTCTTTACTAAAAAGCCGGGGATTTCTTAGCGGATTTGGCCCTCCATCATGTATTATATGATCAAATTTAATAGTTCCTACCATGAGCTTTACTGCCTTTACGGCATCACATAAGCATATCTTAACAATTTCTTTGGATAGCGCTTTTTGATAAACTGAAATAGGGTTCCTATAGAGGGCGATAGCTAATATCTCCGGTGAGTTATCAATAGTTATATATAGCGAAGGTTTGGCCCAACCCGTTGCGACGTAGCATGTCCTCCCAATTCCCGTTCCTATCTCAAGTACCTTACCGCCTGGAGGAATAGCCTCTGGCCATGCAATTAGTGAACCACAATACGACATTCTAACTGGATCTAATTCCTTTCCTCTATAGCCTAATCCTCCAGTTATGCTATCTATCAGGTCTAGGATTTCATCATCTGGAAGGTTTGCGATAACTTCATTGTACACCTTACGGGCAAACGCTCTTGTTATCCTATCAGCTAGTGAGAACTTGCCTTTAGCTATATTGGAAAGAATCACTCTTTCTACTCTGCTCTTAAGATCGACTATCTTCATGGTGACCTAATACTTATTAATCTATTCTATTTTAAGTGTAACGTTATTTAAAGTGACGGTTTATAGCTAAGATCATCCATGGTTATTGTAATGATAAGTCATACATAATCAACTATCTAATCTTTAAGTAGTTTATCGTATTAAACTTACATGATGGCAAAATGAAGCGTTTACCAGCTATCATTATTATCATTATCGCAACAGCCCTAACTCTCCTATTTATTTCCTCATGGACTCTTCACAGAGGCACTTACAAGGAACACTTTCATAAAGGCAGAATTCCAAGCTTTGTAAACGTCTCAATAGGTTATGTGAAGAACCTTGAACTAATAGTATTAGTCGATAATTATCCCAATCCATCGTTTCCCTCCCTTAAAACCGTATGGGGAATAAGCATTTACATAAGGACTGATAACGTAAGTATACTCTTTGACGCAGGACCTGATCCTATAATACTAAGGGATAATGCACGTTGCTTAGGTTTGAATTTGAGTGAAATCGACTATGTAGTAGTATCTCATGAACACGGTGATCATATTGGCGGATTAATGTATTTAGCAAAGATCAATCCCGATTTAACGGTTTACGTTCCAAAACATATGAGTAACTCTGCTAAGAAGTGGATTAAGGGCTTGGGTTTTAAGGTAGTTGAAATTGAGAGGACTAGCGTTATATCTAAAGGCGTAGCTATTATAGGGGAGCTTCGTGGTCCTCCTTATGAGCAGGCATTAGCCATTAATGTTAAAGGACTAGGCCTGATAGTAATAGTTGGATGTAGTCACCCTGGCGTAGACAATATTGTTTCGAAAGCTGTAAAGGATCTTAAAGTGAACCCTTATGCTGTAATAGGAGGTTTTCATCTTTCTGGAGTGAGCTTCCAGAAAATAAAAACTATTGCTGACAACTTAGCGAATATGGGGTTAAAGAAGATATACCCAATACATTGTAGCGGTGACGGTATAAGGGAATATCTATCTAGAACATACCCAGAGATCTACGGTGATGGATGTATAGGACTGAAGTTAATATTTAAAGGTGAAAATAAATGTTAGCCGAGCTACTTCATGGTTTGTATAAATAGGAACTCTTTAGTTTTGTTCCTTCACTAATAGTCCTAAATGGAGTTGAAACCATGTACGGGAGGATGTTTAAGGGATTATGTATAGCATTTATGTTAGTTATCATCTTCTTAACGCTTATATACCCTAGGTTCATGAGAAAGGAACAGGAGGAACTTAAGGGAGTGGAGAGAATGAAGGAGAGAATAGAAACTGAGGTTAAACCGAGGCTCTTTCCGTTTTACTTGCCTTGGAATGATTCAACGAAGACAATAATAAGTCTTAGTGGCTTGCTTGAGAAGCCTGCTGGTAAGTATGGTCATGTTTACGTTGGTCCTGATGGTCATTTGTACGTTGGTA
>QMSL01000154.1 GCA_003649665.1 Thermoprotei archaeon
GCCGATATGAGATTTCCACAGATCTCTCTCTTATTCTTTATCGTTAGAACTATCACCTAGACCACCATATGCTCATTACTTCCTCTCTTACAAATTTATTGCCCAAATAGACTTATACGCTTATGCTTAAATTAACTATCTAATTACAGCAAACCTTAAGTGTGGTAGCCCAGAACCCCTACTGCATTGCCATTCATAACTATGAGTCCCTCCGACGATATAATGTAATAATGTATCTCATAGGAGATGAAGGGCATTGCCCTCCATTCTTTTATAACAAGCAAGAACGAATTATAACCACAATCATTATCATCGATGGAATTAAATGGGGGAGTACTCAATATATCAAATTGGCGACACTGAATAGGTCTTGTATATATTGATGGCATAGTTAAACATGGTGGTAAAAAGGTTAAAGTTCGCTTCCTCCTAGATTCTGGTATCACTTATACGGTTCTCACTAAAAGCATATGGGAAGAACTCGGCCTTAAACCAATTGGAGAAATGGAATTCATTTTAGCCGATGGGACTACTATTAAAAGGAAGATCTCTGAAGTATTACTAGAACTCCCTGGCTATGGAGAAAGGCATACGCCAGTAGTACTAGGTGAAAGCGAGGACATGAACCTTCTAGGCACGGGAAATTAGGCACTGGCTACATAGCAACATCTTTTAAGGAGAAAGACAAAGCTAAAGGAGCAATAGCAATGGTAGTAAAGAAGGCTCTCTGAAATAAGAGGCTCTCAAACTTCTAGAAATCCACTTGTTAGTAGTAATGATAATGTACTATTTCAAGTAAACGCACCGCCAGGTAGTTGGTCATATGTCGGTTATTGGGAGAGTGTCCTTTATCCTATTATTAGCAATACCTTTGGGGATCAAGTTGGAGAGACGTATATTACCGTTAGAGTCTTCTTATAATACGGTGTACTAAAGAGTGGTTAATCTTTATTCAAGGACATTATGCAAAAGCTTATTCTGGATATTCGCTACCTGTTAAATCCTCTATAGTTTATCGATGGGTTATAGATCCTAAGTTGAGTAAATACTTATATACCGATTTCAGTATATAGGTATTGGAGGTTAAGGAGTTGGTCAAGGTAAAAACTAGCATCTATATCGAAAAGACTTTATGGGAGTTGTTTAAGAGGCATGCTACAAGAAGGGGCATTGAGGTTAGTAAGCTACTCGAGGAGTTGATTAAAGATGAGATCGTTGAGTACTCCTTAGACGATGTCCTTTTAGAATTAGCTGGCTCTAAAGATTACGAGTTAGATTTTGAGCCTATTGAACCTAAGAAGGGCATCGTAAGTGAATTAGTGAGGGCTATGAGGAATGAAAGAGCATATCGTCTATCTGGATAGTAGTGCTATAATTAAGAGGTATATCAAGGAGCCTGGTAGTGATTACGTGAGGAAAACGTACTTGAAATGCTATTCTGGGGACATCACTCTATCATGTAGTATATGGAATGTTGGTGAGGTATTAGGTGCGTTTGACAGAGCAAAGATCATCGGTAGGATTGATGATGAAACGTATACTATCGTTAAGAGAAGGTTCCTTCTGGAAGTTAGGAGAATGGCGAGGTTGGGTTCTTTACTAATAATCCCATTAAAAATAAGGATACTTAAGGAGAGTTGGAAACTAGTAGAAAAGCACCATATCTATGAGGCTGATGCCATACAGATAGCGTCTGCAAAATACGTGAATAGTATAGAGTTTTTAACTGGTGATAGGAGATTACATGAGGTAGCTTTGAAGGAAGGGCTAAAAAGCAAGTATTTAGGCTGATTAGTTCCAAAATCCAATTATTACTGAGTGCAACGATAATCTTAATAAAATTATTGATCTTACCATTGATGATAAGTACATATTGGAATGCAGAGGGCCGAAAGGTCATGAGCTCTTAGCTCTATTAACATGGTGCCATGGCGAGTACGATAGTTATACAGTAAACCCTTTATAGTATAATTACTCTATACCTTGATCTCGGGATTACTATATGGAGGATAAGATTAAGTCCAGTATCATGATTGATCGCAGATTTTGGAAGGCCTTTAAATCTAAAGTTGGAAGCGAAAGAGAATTAAGGGCTCTTAGTCAAGCTGTTGAAGAAGCTAATGAGGATGAGATAAGCGGTATTCTAATAATTAAGGCTTTAGAAAAACTATTAGGACGTGAAAAAGAGATACCGCTAATAATATCTCCTGTCAAGCCTAAAGTAGTTACGGATGCAGGAAAAGCCATCAGGGAGCTAAGGGGGTCAAGGTTTTGACCATCGTGTATTTAGACTCAAGTGCTATTGTGAAACGTTATATATCAGAGCCTGGAAGTGACGCGGTCAGCAAAGTATACCATAGGGCGCTAAATGGTGAGCTTATTCTCTCATTTTCGGCATGGATTACAGCAAGAAATTGTATAATCTGAATGATCTGTCTGATTGTCCGATAATATTTTAAGGCAAATATGTGTTTTTAAATTAGGGAGCTAACGTGAGTGAACTAGATATAATACCTTTGAGAATCAGGGTTGGTAAGAGGTTCGTAATAACTATCCCCAAGGAAGTTAGGGAGAAACTGAGTATCAAGGAGGGAGATGAATTAGATCTACTGGTTATAAATGACAGTATAATCATAAGAAAGCCTATATCTCTCATAGAATTCATTGATAGAATCAAGCCTAAAGGAAGTGTTAAAACATTTCTCAAGGAAAGAGAGAAAGAGGGAAGCGTCGAGTATGAGAGGGCCGAAGAACTCATTAAGTGATATAGTTATCGATACTGGTCCTCTCCTATTACCACTTACACAAGAGCCCGGTTGGAATAAGATTAAAAAGCTTCTAGAGTTACATGAGAAAGGCAAATTGACAATTCACATAGGACTCCTTAATATTAGCGAACTAATCTATGCCATGTATAGATTGGGATATGATATGGAAACCTCATTGAGATATGCTATACTGGTCTCGAATAGGCTGAAGGTCATTAAAGACATACGTTATATTATATGGATGGGTAGGTTAAGAGTGAGTGTTCATGATCTTAAGTACAATATACCGTGGGGAGATATCTCATCAGCTGCAGCCGCTCTCTCCATGAATATCCCCGTAATAGTATTGGATGAGGATAAGCATTTTGATGAGATAGCATTAATATGTAGTAAGTTAGGCAAGTCAATTCAGGTTCTCCGTATAAAAGATCTCAATTATTAAGCCCTTATCAGATATCTCTAATAGGTTGAACTTTTAAATATAGGTTAGAGTTAGATGTACCATGGTGTATCTGAGTGGATTACCTATCTGTGGAGACTAAGGTGGGTAAGAAAAGAGTTATTGTCATTCCGAAGAAGATCGCTGATGCCATTAAGCTCCATGAGGGACAGAAAGTCAGAATAATAGCTGATGTTAATAGTGATAGTATAATCATAAGGCCTATAAGGGATGCCATATGGCTAGCTCTTCACGGTAAGAAAATAGGGAGGATAATGCCTAAGGAGATCGAGGAGGAGAGCCTTCGTGAGCAGGAAAAGCTCTCCAAAC
>QMSL01000155.1 GCA_003649665.1 Thermoprotei archaeon
ATAAGACGGCAGATATAATGTTGGCATTTTATGGAGGCAAGGATATACTCCCTGTGGATACGCATATAAGCAGGATAGCCATAAGGTTAGGCTACGCGAATAAGAGGAACTATGAGGCCATAAGGATAAATCTTGAGAAGGAGATAGAGAGAGGTAAGAAGGCATTAGCGCATCTTCTCCTAATAAGGTTTGGCAGGACGATATGTAAGTCGAGAAGACCATTATGCAGTAAATGCCCTATTAAGAAGAGGTGCCCTTATGCTTTAAGGCAAGAAGTGACCTAACCTTCGTTAAGAATCTAGCAGTCTTTACGACTTCAGGATCTATCTCTATAACCTTACCTTTTTCGTACACCAGATGCCTTATTTTAAATCTATTCCCGAAAAACCTATTCACCTCCTCAGCCATCATGTGAAGTTGTACACAGTGGAGAGAGCCGTCTACGGTCAGTATGACTATTTCTTCTATTGGTACGCGACATAATATCGATGCGAGCTTAAAGCCTACCATGTTTACATGTTCGCTTTCTAAACATACATGAAATGTAGCTCGTCCTTTGCTCCACTCGGCGACTATTTCAGGGTGCTCATCCTTTAGACAAGTACCGAAGATAAGCAACTTCTTATAACGCCTTATATCCTTGCTACATACGTTTGAGTCGAGTAACCTTCGGTACTCGCTCATCTCATTCGCCCATTACTGTAACTATGACTGTTCTTGTCCTAGGATATATATCGGTCTCTATAAACATTATTGATTGCCACGTTCCAAGGGCCAGACGACCATCGACCACTGGAACTGTCTTATCAGGAGGGAGGAGGAGCGATCGTAGGTGAGCATGAGCATTTGAGGGATGGGCGTAATTGCCTCCTTCGGGAACTAGATCCTCCAATAGGCGCCTTATGTCATTAAGGAGGTTCTCCTCGTTTTCAGTTAGTACTATTATTCCTGTAGCATGTGGTGCGAAGATGTGGGCAATGCCATTCTTTATCTGCGATTTAGTTACTATTTTCTGAACGTTGCCTGTTATATCGATGATGTCTATTGGCCCGCGAGTTTTAAAGGAAAAGCTCTCAGTATATACCCTCACGGCTACAATCCCTCCTTATTTTAATGTTCAACTAAAATAAGTCAACACACTCAGATATTAATCCTTCCCTCCTTAATTTATTTGCAGGGGAAGATACCGTTATTAGATGATACGGACTTTAGAACTAGAAAGGTCTCACTTGAAATTATATCCTCAAATGTAGCTAAATACCGTATTAGGAATGAGGTGAGGTCACCCCAGCGTTTCGCCCATACTTTAAGCACAATATCGTAAGCTCCTGTCACAATATATGCTTCCTCGACAAAAGGCAAGGATGGATCCTTTACGGAATCATGTAATATCTTCCTTGCAATCTCCTCCTGATTCGACATACCCGAGGTAGTAATTCTACGTCTTACCTTTAACATAACTAACGCTAGGTATCTATAGCCTAGCTTCTCGGGGTCTACTACAGCTCGATATCCTCTTATATAGCCACTCCGTTCAAGCCTTAAAATACGCTCCCTTATAGTTGATCGTGGCTTTTTCAAGGTATTTGCTATATCAGTTATGCTCGCTCTCCCATTTCTCTGCAATAGGTTCAGGATTTTGATATCAAGCTCATCCATATTACTCTAAGATTCAATGGCATTTAGAGCTATATAATATTTCCTCGATTTCTTCACTTACTATAGAGTACATCTTTTCGGGTAAGTAGAAGGTTAAGTTGATTAACCTGTTTGACGCATTACAGAGCCATGAGAATGATAATACCAGAAGCTTTTTGAAAAAGGAAAACCTGGACTTGTAAATGTACTTTCGTCCATCATGACCATTTATGGAGAAGGACTCTACATTCACTAGCTTTAAGGAACCGAGATCCTCAAATATCCTCGGCTTACAGAAGTTCTTAAACCAGCCATCTACGCTTCGATATTCTTCGAGAACGACATTAGCTATATTATGATAGGCGACTATCAAGCCCATATCTTCCTTCTTAAACTTAACCTTGCTAAAGGCAGGCGTAAATTTATGATCCTCTAGTTCGTACTCCTGAGGAATCCTTACATAAAGCCCGTAGAAATACCACAACCATGGTCCCTTCTTGTGACATCTGATCGTCCTAAGGAGCCTTTTGAATACAGGATACATCTGATGGTATTCCTCAGGTCTGAAAATTAACTGTAAAAGTACTAATCGCTCCGTGTCAGGACAGCACCAACAAACACCTAAGGTCTCACCTGAGCTTCTAACATAAAAAGATAGGGCCGGATGAGACATTACCTTTACTTCCCTGAGGTTCACTAATTTGTATTGAGCACCAGACTTCTTAGCTTTTTTCTCCATTTCCTTTAGATACTCTTCAACGCTGGTCTTGAGGCTTGGAGGCCTTTTCTTGCTTATCTTCTCCCACTTCACTTCAAGTCTTGGATAAACATAGTCTAACCTGAAGTATGCGTAATCCTTTCCCTTACTATCAACGCTTATCTCCCAGCTCTCCGGTACCTCGAACTCTAACATTCGCCAACCAAACTCCTTGAA
Source organism: Thermoprotei archaeon (assembly GCA_003649665.1). Taxonomy (GTDB): domain Archaea; phylum Thermoproteota; class Thermoprotei; order QMSL01; family B3-G16; genus B3-G16. Next base: position 2,573 of record QMSL01000155.1, read on the forward strand.
TTTACGTACATCACTCATGATCTGCCCCCCTCGGGTCTAAATGGAACGAAGAGTTCTACCTTTTTCTTCCGCCTCTTGGGCCTCCTAAGGGAGATTATCTTGCTCGCTATCACTTTTGCTAGGATGACTAGAGCTATTGCAAAACCTGTTATACCAATACCTAACAATATGGTTTCGCGAAGCGAGAAAGCATAACCATCTATGGCGAATAAGACATCTAGTCTTATTTCATAGGATAGCAATCCCGCACCAACTGTCACTCGTCTAGTTGTCCTCTTGTTTAAGTAATATACGTCCAACGTGTAATCGCCATACGGTAAGTCCTTGAATTCGGCGATACCACCTCTTACATAACATTCCTCTATTATGCCTGTAGGAGATGATATCACAACCTTAGCGCCATTTAGCGGTTTATTAAGCGAATTAATGACCCGTACCTTAAGATCATAGACCTCGCACTTTATAGTATATTCGTAATCTCCACTTGAACTCGTTGGGTATGGAAGTATGAAGTCAGTAGATGCGACATCTACATTCTTCCATGTCACGCTAATCTTATACTTACCAGGAGGAAGTAGACCAAAGTCCACTTCGCCCACTTCATTACTCGTAAAGATCTTAGAAGTTCCATTTGGATATGTCAGTTTAACCTTCGCATTTATTAAGTACCTACCGCTTCCTGACATTATAGTTATCCTTGCAGAATACAGGTCACACTTTATCGTTTTACTGAGTTCCTCCTTAGTATTCAATATTGTTTCAGCCACTTCTATGCCGTTCCATATTACCCTTATCTTTACTTCGCCTTGTGGAACCCTAACAAACTCCACATATCCATTATCATCAGTAATGCCATAATCGTATAGTATTTCGCTTCCCCGATAAATAACATATAGCTCGACTCGGGCATTACTTAAAGGTATTTCGCCTCCACCTCTCGTTACAATCCTTAATGTTA